>JAYVLW010000773.1:0-7502 GCA_043759315.1 Myxococcales bacterium | reverse complement strand
GGTGGGTTGGCGTGTGCGACGCATGAAGCCCAAGGGTGCGCCCGAGGTGGTCTACGGACGCAACGGGCTCCCGCTCGTGCTGCCGATCGATGCCGAGGTGGATGATCTGCGGCACGAGGCCAACGCACCTGGCCGCTACCGGCTCGATCCGGTGGCCGACAACAACAAGCCGATCGAGGACGCGATCGCCGCATACGTCTTCATCCACGAGGACCGCGCGCCTGCGATCCATGAGCGCGCCCCGGTGGCCACCACCACGGACAACGCCTTGATCGAGGCGATGCGCATCAACGCCGAGCTGGCGCGGACGATCGTCGACCGCTTCCCGGTGATGATGGAGTCCGCTGGCCTGCTGCTTCGCGCGGCCGGAGCCGTTGGCCTGCCCGCGCGCATGCTGAACCGTGCCCTCGAGATGGGCACCGACGACGACGAGGACGACGATGGCGACGGCGAAGCGGCACCGGCTGCGGCCGGGTTCGACATCACGGCGTTGGCCGCGCAGGCCATCCCGCTGGTGGTCACCGCCCTGTCGAGCGGTAACCTCAAGCTGCCGAGCGTGGCGTCCCTGCTCGACTGGCGGAAGGCGGCTCCGACGCACGCGGCGAACGCGGCGGCATCCGCCGAGGCACCGACGTCCCGGGCATCCGAGACGAAGGCGGCGCAGTCGACCGCGGCATCGTCGCCGCTGCCGCCGATGGATCCGGCGATGATGACCCACTTCCTCGCGATCCAGAACGCGCTGCAGCCGAGCGAGGCGGCGATGGCCCGCGCGGTCGCTGCCGACCTGCAGCCGGCTGAGCTGCGCGCCTGGTTCGATGACCTGAGCAAGCTCAGCGTCTCCGAGGCCGTGACCAAGATCCGCGCGATGATCGGTGGCGGGAGCGCGTCGTGATCGGCCTCCCGTTCAATGACCTTCGCTGCCTCGGCTCGATCACCGAGGTGATCGCGGAGCTGGTCGCCAACCGCGACGACGTGATCCTCGAGATCGCGAGCAAGCACACGACCACCGCCAGCCTCGCGGAATGGATCCGCAGCCTTCCGCAGCGGGATGACAACGGCGCCGAGGGCGACGATCCGAAGGTCGAGGCGTGCAGTCCGCCGCAACGGTTGCAGATTCCCAGCGACTCGCCAAATTGCGTCGAGCGAAGTGCGCTCTATTGCGTCGCCGCGGAGTTCATCGACCCGCACCCGGTGCGGCAGCTCGCGACGCTCGACACCCCGATCGGCCTCCACACCTTCCCCCTGGAGAACGGCGCGCCGGTCATTCTCGATCCGCGGGTGCCGCGGAACTGCCTCGACTGTGGCATCGCGCTCGTCCAGCGAGCGCCGGTCATCGTCGAGGCGCGCGACGCGATCGAATGGACGGCGCAGCTCGCCGAGGCCGGCGCGGCCAACCTTCGCAACGGCCCCAATCGCGTGCGCACCGCGCGCAATGCGATCATGCAGCTCGTGGACGAAGGCGCCGCGCCGGCCACGCCGGAGGTGGTCGAGGCCATCGGATGGATGCTCGCGCTGGCCGAGAAGATCGCTCGCAGGTTCGGACCGCGTGCTCTCGCGATCGTACGCACGACGGCGCAGGCCGTCTCCGATCTCGCAGACGAGGCGATCGCGCGGCAGCATCGCAACATGCCGTGGCTTCTCGCGGCGGCGGAGTTGATCCCTCCCGAGTACCGCTCCGCGCTCGTCAAGACCGCGGGTCGGGTCGGCTTCAACGTCGGGGCGTCGCTGCTCCGCTCCAAGCTCGCGAGCTACGGCATCGGTGACGACATGGTGGGCCTGGTCGAAGAGGAGCTCAACCGCGAGGGCCTGACCCTCGGTCCGGTCGCGAGGCCGAAGAAGCTCCCGACGCTCGCCAACTTCGCGGTTCCCAGAGCCGCGTAGTCAGCCCCGTTCTCCGCGGCGCGCGTGGTGCGCGGCGCGACCGTTTTCAGCTCGCCGCGTGCGGGCATGGCCGGGCATTGCCCGAATCAGGAGTGACACGTCATGAAGAAGCAGAAGAAACCCACCCACCAGCGCGAGCACGAGTTCGAGGACTCGGGGCCGCTCGACTGGACGCGCCTCTATCAGGCGTTTCACGAGGCGACCGACTGGGCGCTCGATGTCGCCGCGCAGCTCGCGCGCGACTATCCCGAGGAGGTGGAGACCGTCGAGCGCGTCCGCAGCTTCCTACGCCGCCGCATCGGAGGCATTCCCGCACACGTCCGCATCGACGATGTGATGTTCGTGTTCGGCCTCATCATCGGCGCGATCGAGCGTGACCTCGGTCCGACCGAACACCTCGGACCGTGGTTCGCGGCGCCGATGCGCTGCCCCGGTCGCTTCGAGGACTGGGAGCCGCGTTGGATGCGGAACCAGGCGAACGCATCCCCCTACTCGCGCGCGAGCGCCTAAGGAGCACGTCATGGCGAAGAAGAAGAAGACCAAGCACACGTTCGCACGGCATCGCAATGCCGGTCCGCCGCGCGCATCTCGCGCGACCAAGGACGATCCGGAGACTCCGATGCATCGCCTCGGCTACACCGCCGCGGGCGCAGGAGCCACCGCACTCGTCGGGACGTTCCTGGCCAAGCAGGGCTGGGCACCCAAGACCGTTGCCGGCGCACTCGCCGTCCTCGGTGGCGGCCTCGCGTGGAAGGGCGACAGCGCGACGATCAAGAGCGTCGGTGCGGGCACGATGTCCTCCGCCGGCGGTCAGCTCGCGCTGATGATGCTCGACGAGTACGGCAAGCCCACACCTGCACCGGTTACCGCCGGCAAGCGGCTCGCGAACACCGACGAGCTGCCGCCCGGATCGCTGGAGAGTGCCTTCGAGCGAGCGCGCCAGCAGTTCGCGCTCGTCGGCGGCCAATACACCGAATGAGCTGAGAGGCGGATCGGGGGTCGGGGTCGCGCGAGCGGCAGCCGTCGCGACCTAACGAAGGAGAACGAATATGGATGAGTACGCAGACATCATTTACGTCGACACGCGCAACGCGGATCCGCGCGATCACCGGACCGGCAACAGTGGGATCGGCGGACGTCCGTCGGTTCCCGCGAACTGGCGTCCCGCGACGCCCGTGGCCGGATCCGGACGTGATCGAACGGTGTACGTGACCCCGGCGCAGCCGGCGGGCTACCCGCCGGCGGGATATGGCCAACCGATGGGCTATCCCGGCGGTGCCTATCCCGGCGGCTATCCGGTGGGGCAGAATTATCCGGCGACCCCACTCGCGGGCCTGTTCGGTGGGATGACCACCGGCCAGATCCTCGATCTGGTCGCGATGGCATTCGCCGCGTTGCAGCCGCTGCCCACGGCACCGGCAGCGACCAAGGACACCAACACGGATGTTTCGAATTTGGTGGTCTATCAGGCAGCCCTTGCTCAGCACGCCAAGCGTGACGAGCAGGTCCGGACGCTCGGCTCTCTGATCTCGAAACTGGTGGGCTAACCGTCATGTCGACGCCGGCCTATCAGGGTCCGGGGCAGCCTCTCGCCGACAACGGCGCTGGTTGGCTCGGGCGCATCGGATCGCTGTTCGGAAGTGGAGCACCGGCGTACTCGCCGGCACCCACTCCGGCAGCGAAGGACACGCCTTCGGAGGTGAGGGTCACGATTGCCGCGCAAGCGCCGATCGGATGCCCGATCGATCCACAGTGCTGTCCGATCGATCCCGCGGCCCTGGCCGCTGGACAGATCGCGATCGTGATCCCGCGCGAGCGCCTGTGGCTCCCGGTCACGGAGACGGAGAACGAGTAGCGACGAACTAGCGAACGACAGACGACCGAACGACAGACTGACCCAACAACCCGGGACGTGACTGCTTGCCGCTCGCGCGACCCCGCCCCCCGATCCCCTCTCTCCCCTTTTCTACTGGAGTCCCTATGTCCACCCCCATCACTTCATGGTTGCGCGCGTTCGACGGGATGCAATCGTCCGCGATGCTCGCGCGCGGTGCCATCGAGCTGAACCCCGGTACCGACGACGCCGTGCGCTGGCCTCGCACGATCGGCGCCGACGTCATCGCGATCGCCGCCGTCGTCGATCCGCAGGTGCGCGCGCTGCCGCTCCGTTACGGTGGCCACGGTATCGCGCGTCGCTGGCGCGCATCCATGGACGACCTGGAGACGATCGCGCTCCACGAACCATGCGCGACCTATGCCGAAAACCGTTCATTCTGGCGCGCGCTCGCGTCGATCTGCGTCCAGTTGCACGCGGAAGGCGCGCCTCTGCCCGACGCTACGATCTGGGACGCGCTGCTCTCGCAGCTCGCCGAGGTGATCGAGCCGCGCAACGCCGGGCCGAAGGCAGATGGCCCGTTCAAGCACTTCGACAACGTGAACACGTACGACGAGCTGTTCGGCGAGCAGTACAAGTTCCTCCGCACGCTTCGCGGCGCCGACGACAAGGATCCGGACGCTGGGATAACCGGCGGCAGGAAGCCGATCCCACGTGCCACGAACGGCGACGTCGTGTTGCTCGCCGACTACTGGTCTCACCAGCTCGCCGCGGTCAAGGACGTGTTCGGCGCCGCGGGCGTCAAGCAACGGTGGCAAGCCGCACTCGTCGACGTTGATGCACTCGCGCGCACGGGAGATCCAAACGCGATCTACCCCAAGAACAACTCGTTTTTCCGCGCGCTGCAACAGACCGCTGTCCACGTCGCGGCGGCCGACGAGGCGCCGACCAAGACCGATCTGATGATCGAAGCGATCAAGACCAGCCTCGTCCAGCTGCCGCAGAACTTGAAGGCCGGCGCGAAGGTGATCGCCGACGGTGCCTCGAACCTTGCGGGCAACATCGCGCAGGGCGTTGGCAATGTGGCGCACGAAGCGGGTAAGGGACTGTTCTCCGGGTTCGGAACACCGATGCTGATCGGCGCCGGCCTCATCGGTCTCTACTTCATCAGCCGCAGCGGCAAGGAGGCAGCGTCGTGAGCCGCCTCTCTTGGATCCTTGGAGGTGGGGCCGTCGCGGCGTACCTCTGGTACGACCTCAAGAAACCCCACTCCGCGAGCTCGCCCGCGGGGCCCACGAACCTCGAGCCACTCGAGGGCCGATGGCTCTGGCCCGTCGCGATGTGGAACGGGCGCGCGCCGGTGATCTCGGACGGCTTCAACTCGCCGCGCCCCGGGGTTCCGCACCACGGCGGCGTGGACATCATGTTTCGTCGCCAGCCCGCCGATCCGTTCAAGGCCGGCACGTCGAACGGGTCGAAGGGTCACGTGATGCCCGACAACATCCCGGCGCTCGCGGCATCCGATGGTGTTGTGGTGTCGGCGATGAAGGGGAGCCGCGGCTACTCGGTGATCGTCGACCATGCACCGCGCAAGGTCTCGACGTTCTACACGCACCTGGAGCGACTGCTCGTCGCGCCAACCGCTCGCGGTGAATCCAGGCAGCGCGTACGCGCGGGGCAACCGCTCGGGATCATCGGCTTCGATCCGACGGATCCAGCTCGGATCCGACATTTGCATTTTGAGATCTGGCGCGGCGGTCCAGCGGACGCCGTGGATCCTCAGCCGCTGATGGCGTCATGGGGAACGGTGCCCGAGCCTCATGGGCCGTTCGTCGCAGCACGCAACGCCGGTCGGCGCGGCGATCTCGTCCAGGTCTCGGCCCACGCACGCTCGTGGCCCGGAACCGCCCTTCGTCGCTGAGGTTCGATTTCTTCAACCGTGCAGGAGCACAGATAGTCATGGAAACGCACATCGAAACCATACGTCTCGCGGTCGCCGAGGATGCGACCGTCGAGTCACGCGCGAGCGGCGCCATCGCGTGCCGCGCCATCCTCGCCACGCTGGAACCGGCGCACTCGAATCCCATCGCGCCCTCGCGGTTGGAGGCAGCGCAGATTGCCAGCATCGCCGCCACGATCCGTAGCGTCCCGATGGATCAACTTCTCGATCTCGCCATCGCGAAGCTGCGCACCATCGCCCCGCACGACGTGACGCAGCGTGCGCCCGCGTTCTCGGTCCCCTTCATCCAGGTTCCCCGTCCATGAGCGTCCTCGATGACAACTACACGGACTGGCAACGGTGGTCCGAGCGCAGTGACGCTCGCGAACCGCGATGGACACGGAACCCTCCTCCCAAGCCGCAGCCGCGCTACTGGTCCGGGATGTTGTTCCGGCCCTCCTCTCCCTCGAACTCTGGTGACCACCATGCAGACCGCTCAGATTGAATTGCCGCAGCAGCTCGCCATCGCACCCGCGGACGTGTCGACGCGCAGCTCGCAGAACGATTTGATAGATGAGGCGGCTCTCGCCGCTCGCCTCCACGTCTCCCGCTCAACGCTCCAGAGCTGGCGCTACACCAGGCGTGGGCCGCGGTATCTCAAGATCGGTCGGCTGATCCGATACCGCAACGTCGACGTGACCGCGTTCCTCAACGCGAGCGCCCGTGGAGAAGCGGCGTGAGCACCAGCGCTGAGAGACTCTCGCACGCTCGCGTTGGGCACTGGCACCCAACGACGCGCATGTCATCATCGCTGAGCGATGATGAAGTTTCTATTTCGATCCCGAGACGAGTATCTACACGTTGATATCAACGCCGTCGCGTCATCCGCGACGGATGACGACGTGGTGACATTCAGCACCGCGATCGACCTCTACAAGGACCGCGATGGGAATGTGGTCACCGACATTCACGACCTACCGCCCGAGGAGCAGCGGCGCATTCGGCTGGAATGGAAACATCGCTTCGATCCGCTTCCGATAGAGGAGGAGAGGATCCGATCCTGAGAGCCGCCGCAATCCGGGGCGGTGGCTCGTCTGCGATCGATTCCGTCTAGGTTACCGAATGAAGGTGCGTTGCGCGCCGTGCCTTCGTCCCGTTCTTACCCGTCTTGCCCGTCTTGCCCGTCTTGCCCTTCGTCGGCGCAGGCTTGATGCGCGCCCACAAGGCCACCTCGATCCGCGCCTGACACGCCGAGAGGTGGTCCAGGTGTTGACTGATGTAGGTCGCGTTCACGTTGTGGCTCGCATAGGAGTGGTTGGTCAGCACGTGCAGATCGAGTTCGCTGACCCCTGCCTCGTGCCCGACGCTCTCGAACGTGCGCCGGAGCGTGTGAACGTCCTCCGCCGGAAAGCGCGTGTGCGAGACCCTCGTGGTGACCTTCTTCGTCTTCGGGTCGGTCTCGTCGATCGTTGCGTGAACCTGTTGGCGCAGGTCCGAGATCGCACCAACGCCGCCGTTTGCGTCGAGACCGGGAAACACGTAGCCCGCATCGCCGCCCGCTTCGGCAATCACGAGTTCGGTCCGATTGTCGCGGCGCCGACGTTCGATGATCTCGAGAACCGTCGCCGAGAGAGGCAGCGTGAACGCTCGTTGCTCTCCGCCCTTGGGATCGGGGAGCCGCAGCGTACGAGCCTCTGTGTCGACGTGATCGAATCGGATCGAGCGGACGTCCTCCGAGCGCAGCCCGGTGAACAACGCCACCACCAGACCATCACGCTGGATCGCGCTACGCATCGTCCGAACGCGCGCGTACCAGTCCGGGAGCGTCTCATCCCCGAGCCGCTCGCG
>JAYVLW010000772.1:0-11674 GCA_043759315.1 Myxococcales bacterium | reverse complement strand
GAACCGGCGACGCCGTGCGCGACAGCCCAGTCGACCTCGCCCGATGCGCGGTAGCGCGCGAGGAAGGCGTTCGACGGATTGGCGACCTTGTGCTGGGTGTCGGGCGGCAGCGCGAGCGCGGTGTCGCCGAACGTCGCGTCCGCGCCGAACGAACCGGCGACGTAGATCGCGGTGCCGGCAAGCGCGACAGCACGGGCGCTGTCGTACTCGACGCTGCCGTCGCTGCGGAGCCACTGCGGTTTCCCATCGGCGGTGAGCTTGGCGACGAGCGCATCCGCGCCGCCGCGCGATTGCTTCGTGACGGCACCGAGGGTCAGCGCGTCGCCGAACGAGCCGACGATCACGAGGGTGCCATCGCGCGCGACCGCGAGGTCGTTGCAGGCGCTGTCGCCGATGCCGCTCGCGGCGGTGAGCCAGCGGAGCTTTCCGGCTGCATCCAGCGCGATGACGACCAGGTGCGCGTGACTCTTCGCCGCGGTCGCGCGCAGCGTGCGATCGATGGTGAGCGCGCCGGTGTAGCGACCACACGCGACGGCGCCGCCATCGGGGAGCGCCTGCACCGAGCTCAGGCTCGCGGTCCCGAGCGCGCGGACCCACAGGGTCCTGCCCGTGGCGTCGAGCGCGGTCACCGAGCCGCTGTCGAACCGCTTCGGGCGCCGCGGCATCTTCGCGAGCCAGCCCGAGCCTGCATCATCGCCCGCGACGAGGATCGAACCGTCGGCGCGCACCGCGACCGACGAGACGAAGTTCGGCGTGCCCTCCGCGGCGCGCATCCACGCGACGGGCGAGGGCACGAGCGGCGGCATCACGGCGACCGGCGGCGGCATCACGGCGACCGGCGTCGCCACCACCGGCGCGGTGGTCGGCGGCGCAGCGTTTGGCGCGGCCGGCGGCGGCGGCGTGGATCCACACGCAGCGATCGCGACCAGCGCGATCGCCCTCACGGCGTCAGCGTGAGCTGGAAGTCGTACGTGTTGACCGCGCCCGCGATCGCCGGGAACACCTCGAACACGTAGTTACCCGCGGCGAGGGCGGGGCACGACGGCGACGCGGCGGGGCAGGTGATGGTCTCCTCGTTCCCGAAGCCGCGCGATGCCGCGATCATCACGCCGGTCGCGTCGGAGAGCCGGAGATCGAGATCGCCGCTTGGCCGGTTCGTGAAGGTGATCTTGACGACGACCTTCGTGGTGCCGCCGGGGACGGAGAACTTGTAGAAGTCGTGATCTTCCATCTCGCCGGCGCAGATGGCCGCGGTCCCGGTGTCCGCCGCGGTGACGACCTCGGCCATGTCGACCGAGTTGTTCGGCTCCTTGTAGTCGCACTGCTCCTGCGTGTACGGCGCGTCGATCTGGGCGTCGATCGGAATCGCGCTGTCCGAGAAGTCGAGGACCAGCGAGCAACCCGAGGCGCTGACCAGCGCGAGTCCAACGAGGCACTCCCGAACCATGCCGTGACGCTACGCGCCGGGTACCGAGAACGTCAAGAGATCTGAGGCACTTAGCTCATGAGGCTCGCTTGACCTCCTCGCCCCTCGACGGTAGGGTGCCCGGCGCACGCGCCATGTACTTGCAAGACCTCATCTTCACGCTGCAATCGTTCTGGGCGAAACGGGGCTGCGTCGTCGAACAGCCCGTCGATGTCTCGGTCGGCGCGGGCACGTTCCACCCCGCCACCTTTCTCCGCGTGCTGGGGCCCGAGCCATGGAACGCGGCGTTCGCGCAGTTCTGCCGGCGACCGTCGGATGGCCGCTATGGCGAGAACCCGAACCGCGCCGGCGCCTACTACCAGTTCCAGGTCGGCCTCAAGCCGAGCCCGCTCGGCGTGCAGGACATGTATCTCGATTCGCTGCGCGCGATCGGCCTCGATCCGGCGGTGCACGACATCCGGTTCGTCGAGGACGACTGGGAGTCGCCCACGCTCGGTGCGTGGGGCCTTGGCTGGGAAGTCTGGTGCGACGGCATGGAGGTCACCCAGTTCACGTACTTCCAGCAGGCCGGCGGCATCGATCTGATGCCGGTGACCGCGGAGCTGACGTACGGCGTCGAGCGTCTCGCGATGTACCTGCAGAACGTCGACAACATGTACGACCTGCAGTGGGACAAGAACGTCACGTACGGCCAGCTCCGCCAGCCGTGGGAGGTCGAGTACTCGACCTACCAGTTCGAGGAGCTGATCGCGGACATCGCGTTCAAGGAGTTCGATACCTACGAGGGCGAGTGCAAGCGGCTGCTCGCGCGCAAGCAGGGCGGGGCCGCGGCGCCGCTCGTGCTGCCCGCCTACGAGTTCTGCATGAAGGCGTCGCACGCGTTCAACTGCCTCGACGCGCGCGGCGCGATCAGCGTGACCGAGCGGCAGCGGTTCATCGGTCGCGTGCGCGGCATGGCGAAGGCGTGCGCGGAGACGTACGTCGCCTCGCGCGCGCGCCTCGGCTTCCCGCTGCTACCGAAGCAGCTGCAGCAGGCCGCGGTCGATGCGTACAACGGCGCCGCCGAGGCAGGCGTCAACGCGGGTGCGCTGGCCGCCGCGCGCGCCGTGGCGCCGCGCGCCGAGGAGATCGCTCATGCCAGCTGATCTGCTGTTCGAGATCGGGTGCGAGGAGATCCCCGCGAAGATGCTGGCGCGCCAGCTCGTCGATTTCCCCGCGTTCGTCGAGCTCCGGCTCGCCGCGGCGCGCCTCGAGCACGAGGGCGTGCGCGCACTCGGCACGCCGCGCCGGCTCGCGATCATCGTCAAGCAACTCGCGGATCGGCAGCCGGATCTCGACGAGGAGGTCGTCGGTCCGCCAGTCGGTGCGGCGTTCGCGCCGGATGGCACGCTGACCAAGGCGGGACAGGGCTTCGCCGCGAAGAACGGCGTCGCGCCCGAGGCCCTGGTCAAGCGCGAGGTCGCGGGCAAGAAGGGGCAGTACGTCGTCGCGCTGCGCAACGTGATCGGGCAGGACACCCGTGCGCTGCTGCCCGCGATGCTGTCGGACATCGCCGCCGCGATCGCGTGGCCGAAATCGCAGCGCTGGGGCTGGACCGAGACCACGTTCGTGCGCCCGGTGCAGTGGCTGGTGGCCGTGCACGGCGGCGAGGTCGTGCCGGTTTCGTGGGCAGGTCACACCGCCGGGCGGCAGAGCCGCGGGCATCGGTTCCTGTCGCCGGGGACCGTCGAGATCGCGTCGGCCGAGACGTACGTCGAAGCGTTGCGCGGCGCGCACGTGGTCGTCGATCCGGATGCGCGGAGAGATCTGGTCCGCGCGGAGCTCGTGCGCATCGAAGGTGCGACCGGGATGCGGGTGCGCCCGGACGAGGCGCTCGTCGCCGAGGTCATCCATCTCGGCGAGTATCCCGTCGGCGTCTCCGGCGAGTTCGATCCCGCGTTCCTCGGCATTCCCGAGGAGATCATCGTGACGTCGATGCGCACGCACCAGCGCTACTTCGCGATGGAGCGCGCCGACGGAACGCTCGCGAACCGGTTCGTCACGATGATGGCGACGATCGTCAAGGATCCGATGGTCGTCGCGAAGGGCAATCAGAAGGTCCTCGCGTCGCGCCTCACCGACGGCAAGTTCTTCGTCGCCGAGGATCGGAAGAAGTCGTTCGACGCGTGGAACACCAAGCTCGACGCCGTCGTGTTCCAGGCCAAGCTCGGCGAGGCGGCGCGCACCATCGGCCACAAGGTCCGGCGCGTCGAGAAGATCGCGGCGGCGCTCGCCACGTTCGCGTCGCTGTCGCCCGGTGACGCGGAGCTCGTGAAGCAGGCCGCGCGCGTGTGCAAGGCGGATCTGGCCTCGCTCGCCGTCGGGGAGTTCCCCGAGCTGCAGGGCGTGATGGGCCGCCACTACGCGAAGGACTTCGGTCTCCCGCCCGCCGTCGCCACGGCGATCGACGAGCACTGGTGGCCGAAGGGGCAGGGCGCCCAGCTCCCCGTCTCGCCCGCCGGCGCGATCCTCGCGCTCGCCGATCGCATGGACACCATCGTCGGCTGCTTCGCCGTCGGTCTCGAGCCGACCGGCTCCGCCGATCCGTTCGGCCTGCGGCGCGCCGCGATCGGCATCTGGCAGATCCTGCTCGCGCGTCCCGAGTGGTCCACGCTGTGGACCCCGCTGTTCGCCGCCACGCGCGACGCGCTCGGCGATCACGGCGTGACGCTCAAGGATCCGAAGAACCTCGAGGAGTTCTTCCGCGCTCGCCTGCGCGGCATCCTGACCGACTCCGCGATCCCGGCGCAGGACGCCGACGCCGCGCTCGCGCAGGAGTTTCGCGATCCGGTCGATGCGCGCGCCCGCGCCCTCGCGTGCGCGAAGATCAGCAAGGAGGCGCGCGAGGTGTTCAAGCGCGTCTCGAACATTCTCGACGACGCCCGCGGCAAGAAGCTGGCGATCGCCGACGCTGTCGAGCCGACGAGGTTCGTCGCCGACGTCGAGCGGAACCTCCACGCCGCCGTGGCGGACGCGCAGGCTCGCGAGAAGGGTCCGCGCAGCACGCGCGACTACCCGGCCGTGTTCGAATCGCTCGAGCACCTGCGGCCGACCGTCGCCGCGTTCTTCGACAAGGGCGGTGTCATGGTGATGGATCCCGATCCCGCGCTCCGCGACAACCGGCTCGCGCTGTTGCAGTGGTTCATCGCCCCGTACCTCGCGATCGCGGACTTCCGCTTGCTGGCAGGTGCCGCGTGAAGCACCTCCGTCAGTTCGGTGGCGGCACCGCCGAGGGCCGCGCGAAGGACAAGCAGCTGCTCGGCGGCAAGGGCGCGAACCTCGCCGAGATGGCGTCGCTCGGCCTCCCCGTGCCGCCTGGCTTCACGATCACCACCGAGGTCTGCCGCTACGCGATGGCGAACGGGGTCGGCAACTACCCGGTGGAGCTCGCCGGCGAGGTCGATGCCGCGATGAAGCGCGTCGAGGAGCTGACGAAGACCACGTTCGGCGATCCCACGCGCCCGTTGCTCCTCAGCGTGCGCTCCGGCGCCCCGGCATCGATGCCCGGGATGATGGACACGATCCTGAACCTCGGCCTCAACGACACCACGGTCGCGGCGCTCGCCGCCGAGACCGGCAACGCGCAGTTCGCGTGGGACTGCTACCGCCGGTTCGTGTCGATGTACGGCGAGGTCGTGCTCGGCGTGACCTCCCCGAACGAGCACGATCCCGAGCCGTTCGACCAGATCCTGGATGACGTGAAGCGCACGTACCGCGCGAACCGCGATCAGGACCTGAGCGAAGCGGCGCTGCGCGATGCGGTCGGCCGGTTCAAGGCGAAGGTGCTCGAAGTGACCGGCGCCGCGTTCCCCGACGACGTGAAGACCCAGCTGTGGGGGGCGATCCAGGCCGTGTTCCAGTCGTGGAACAACCCGCGCGCCGACTACTACCGCAAGCTCAACCACATCTCCGCCACCATCGGCACCGCGGTGAACGTTCAGGCGATGGTGTTCGGCAATCTCGGCGAGGACTGCGCGACCGGGGTCGCGTTCACGCGCAACCCGGCGACCGGCACGGCCGAGCTGTACGGCGAGTTCCTGACCAACGCGCAGGGGGAGGACGTCGTCGCGGGCATCCGCACGCCGGAGCCGATCTCCGAGCTCGCGAACAAGCCAGCCCTGGCGACTGCGTACGGCGAGCTGATCCGCGCCGCGAAGCTGCTCGAGGATCACTTCCGCGACATGCAGGACCTCGAGTTCACGATCCAGAAGGGGCAGCTGTTCATGCTCCAGACGCGCGGCGGCAAGCGCACGGGCAAGGCGATGGTGAAGGTCGCGGTCGATCTCGTCGCCGAGGGAAAGCTGACGCCGAAGGAGGCCGTCCTCCGCATCGACGCGAGCAAGCTCGACGAGGTGTTGCACCCGACGATCGATCCGAAGGCGCGCCCGGCCGCGGTCGGCAAGGGTCTACCGGCGTCGCCCGGCGCCGCGATCGGCAAGGTCGTGTTCACCGCGACCGCGGCCGCGGAGTGGGCGAGCCGCGGCGAGCGCGTGATCCTCGTGCGCACCGACACCTCGCCCGAGGACATCCACGGCATGAAGGCCGCGGTCGGCATCCTCACGGCCCGCGGCGGCATGACGAGCCACTCGGCCGTGGTCGCGCGCGGCATGGGGAAGTGCTGCGTCACCGCCTGCACCTCGCTCCGCGTCGACGCGCCGAAGAAGACGGCGATGTTCATCGCCGGTGGAGTTGGTGGAGCAAAGGAGCTGAAGCTCAAGGAGGGCGATGTGCTGACGCTCGACGGCTCGACCGGGGAAGTGTTCCTCGGCACGTTGCCCCTCGTGCCCGCGCAGCTCGGTACCGAGCTCGGCACCCTGATGGGATGGGTCGATCAATTCCGCACGCTCAAGGTCCGCACGAACGCGGACACGCCCACCGACGCGCGCACGGCGCGCAGCTTCGGGGCCGAGGGGATCGGCCTGTGCCGCACCGAGCACATGTTCTTCCAGCCCGAGCGCATCCTCGCCGTGCGCGAGATGATCCTCGCCGCCGACGAGGCGGGACGCCGTGCGGCGCTCGCGAAGATCCTGCCGATGCAGCGCGGCGACTTCGCCGAGCTGTTCCGCGTGATGGATGGCCTGCCGGTGACGATCCGCCTGCTCGATCCGCCGCTCCACGAGTTCCTCCCGCACACGCAGAAGGACATCGACGAGGTCGCCGCCGACATCGGCGTGCCCGCGACGGTGATCGCCGCGAAGGCCGCCGAGCTCACCGAGACCAACCCGATGCTCGGCCACCGCGGCTGCCGTCTCGCGATCACCTACCCGGAGATCTACGAGATCCAGACCCAGGCGATCGGCGAGGCCGCCGCACTGGTCGCGTCGGAAGGGATCAGCGTCCACCCGGAGATCATGATCCCGTTGGTCATGGTGGCCGAGGAGCTGCGCCGCCTGCGGGCGCTCGTGGCGCACACCATGGACAAGGCGCTGGGCAGCCGGCCGATCCCGTACACGATCGGCACGATGATCGAGCTACCGCGCGCGTGCGTGGTGGCGGATCGGATCGCCGAGCACGCCGACTTCTTCTCGTTCGGCACCAACGATCTGACGCAGACCACGTTCGGCCTGTCGCGCGATGACGCCGGCCGGTTCCTGCCGTCGTACGTCGATGCCGGTGTCCTGTCGGTCGATCCGTTCGTCGCGCTTGACGCCGATGGCGTAGGCGCGCTGATCGAGCTCGGCGTGCGCGGGGGCCGCGCCACCAAGCCGAACCTCAAGGTCGGCATCTGCGGCGAGCACGGCGGCGAGCCGAGCTCCGTGGAGTTCTGCCACCGCGCCGGCTTTGATTACGTGTCGTGCTCCCCGTTCCGGGTGCCCATCGCACGGGTCGCCGCGGCGCGGGCTGCCCTGATGAGCGAGCGACCGTCGTGACGCAAGGTGCTGAAGTGAGACCAAAGATGCAGGCAACCCTCCCACCCCCCGGCCGGTCGAAGCGGTCACCCATGAGGCTCGTGCCTGTCCTGGCCTGCGTCCTCGTCGCGGCCTGTACCGCCTCGTCGGAGGACGTCAAGCCGCCGGCGGATCAGCTGTTCTTCCCGACCGGGATCGCCGTCTCCCCCGACGAGACCGTGGCGTTCGTCACGAACGCGAACTCCGACCTCAGCTACAACTCCGGCGCGATCCAGGTGATCGACCTGAACTCCGTGCAAGCCACGATCGACGCGTGGGTCGCGAGCGGCATCGTCCCCACCGACCTGTGTCGGGTCGGCAAGTCGGACGAGCCGTGCTGCACGAAGAGCTCCGATCACCCGGAGACGCTCGACTGCCAGGAGTCTCTGTTCATCGATGGCGATGCGGGCGTCCGGATCGGCAACTTCGCGACGGACATCGCGGTGCAGGATCTCGGCAACAAGAGCCTGCGGCTGATCGTTCCGACCCGCGGCGATCCTTCGATCGCGTGGGCCGACTGGGACGGGAACACGGCGCAGCTCACGTGCAACTCCAACGGCGAGTCCAACGCGCTGTGCGACGACGCGCACCGGCTCTCGTACGTTCAGAATAACTCCGATCTCGCGAGCATCCCCGAGGAGCCGTTCGGCGTGTTCGCCGATAGCGCCGGGGAGTTCGCCATGGTCACGCACTTGACCACCGGTGCCGTCACGCTGATCGACTCGCCGAAGAACAGCGGCCGCGTGCAGATCGCCGACGTGCTGACCGGCATCTTCGCGGCAGATCCGTCGACGGGCCTGCGCGGCGCGACCGGCATCGTCGGTCGCCTGCCGACCGCCGCGGGCGATACGATCTACGTCGGTAGCCGCAGCGAGGATCGGATCCAGACCTTCACCGTCGGTCGTCCGATCAACGATGCGCCGCCCTACATGCTTCCCGGCAACTGGTTCTTTCTCGATGCCGTGGGCGGCAACAACGGCGGATCGAGCGACACGCGCGGGATGTCGGCTTCGCTCGATGGTTCGCGCCTCTACATGGTGAATCGCAAGCCACCCTCGATCCAGATCTGGGATACGTCGATCGGAGCGACTGGCTACCCGCGCAACAAGGCGATCGGCGCCACCGATATCTGCCGTCAAGGATCGACGGTCGCGATCAGCGGGAGCGGCGATGCCGAGCGAGCCTACGTGACGTGCTTCCAGGACGGCCAGATCTACGTGATCGATCCGCGTGGCTCGGTGTCGGTCGAGGACATCGTGCTGGTCGGTCGCGGACCGTTCGCGGCGGCCGCGGCGAAGACGAAGAACAAGCTGCTCGTGACGAACTTCCTCGAGGACACGATCGCGGTGGTCGATACGACGCCGAACGTGAGGACCCACAACCGTGTGGTCCTGCGGATCGGAAAGGCGCGTGTACCGTGATTCGCCACGCTCGCTCCCTGGTTCCCGTGCTCGCGGTTCTCGCGGCCTCGTGCGGCGATACCACCACCCCTGGCGTCAGCCAGCTCAACCTGGATCGTCCGGTCGACATCGCGTTCGCCTGCTACGGCGGCCTGCGCATCACCCGCGGCAACCCAGCTTCGATCACCGACGACATCCGGTCCACCGCCCAGCCGCTCGCCGCGTGCAACATCCGTTCGGGTCCGCACGAGACCATCGAGCCGGTCCCGGTCCCCTCGGGACAAGAGGACCTGACGATGATGGGCGGCGCGCCGATCGCCAACGCCGCATGGTTCGGCTTCATCCTGCAGTCCGGAACCGGCACCGTGGCGATCGCGCAATGGGCCACCAAGCCCTCGTCCGCGTTCGCCGGCGGTGCGGGCGGTGACGTGCAGATGCTCGACGCCGATCCGCTGACCCCCGGCAAGAACGGCATCAGCGTCGGCGAGGATCCGATCGCGATCGTGACCGACAAGGTCGGCTGCTACGAGGTCATCGCGAACGCGGGATCGTGCGATCTGTCCGCGCTCGACATCACGACGGCGCTCGATACCGATCCGGACGTGCGGGTGAACCGGATCGACGTGGTCAACGCGACGGGCCAGAAGGTCCGGGCGAAGCCGGCCGCGATGGTCGGCGAGCCCGCCGGCGGCGTCATCGGCGAGACGTGCTCGGCCACGCCGCAGGGCCTGGTCTACATCGCGTATCCGAGCTGCCACCTCGTCGCCGCGGTCGATACCGGGACCGGCACGATCGTGGCGGGGATCGACTACTCGACCGGCACGCCGACGATGACCGGCGGCAACGTCTCGTGCCCTGCAGAGTGCGGCGGCGGCGGAACGCTCACCACGGGCATCCGGCCCACCGCCCTCGACCTGGAGCTCGATCCGCGCACGGATGCGCGCAAGCTCGTGATCGGCTCCGAGAACTCGAGGTCGATCACCGTCGTCGAGCTCGGCTCGGACTCGTTGCCGGTCTCGCTGCGGCAGGTCGCCTTCGAGGATCCGACGGGCACGCTCGGCGTCACCAGCATCGCACTCTCGCCGGAGATCGGGATGGGTGGCAGCAGCGGTTCGATCAACGACGACATCGCGGTCGGTGGCCAGTTCCAGTTCGTCTATGCGGTCGCGACCGATGACACGGTCCGCGTGGCCGACGTGCTCTCGCTCAACCGCGAATGCGACGCCCAGGTCGACCCGCGCATGATCGACAAGGAGAACATCGTCTCCGTGCTCAGCTGCTTCAAGGTGGGCGACCCGGCCACGCCACGCCGCCGCCCCGGTGCGCGCGGGCCGGGCATCGAGCTTCCGGGCGATGCGCTGCCGCTGTCCGTCGATACGTTCAAGGCCGAGGAGATCGTCCAGGACATGCGCCTCCAGCAGCCGACGAAGCTCGTCGGCTACTTCGGGGTCATCTCGGCGACCAACGGCGGATCGTTCGTGTTCAACGTCGACGACGACGACTACGCGGACTTCGAGCAACCGCTGGCGCCGCTCGACGTGTGGATGCCGCTCGCGGTCGCGCACCAGATCCGCGATGGCCTGCCGGAGCGCAACCTGACCAACCGGGCCACCGAAGACGTCGATGGCCGTCCCGTGGAGAAGACGTTCTGCAACTACACCGGGCCGGATCCGGACTCGCAGGCGGGCAACTCCGGCGGCCCGCGGTCGACGGCCGCGCCGACCCGCAACGTGCCGACCGGCTTCGTCGCGCCGGAGAAGGTCCAGGAGCTGCCGTACATCCGCCAGGTCCTGTGCACCGGCGAGGACACCACGAAGGCGGTCAGCGAGCTGTCGTTCGACGCGTCCGATGCCGTGCGCGATCTCACGTATCCCGATCTTCGCACGCTCCGCGACGAGACCTGGACGATGACCTGGGAAGGCTCCCTCTCGCTCGACCGGAGCGACATCGCGATCGATGGGCCGCCGGTGCACGTCGGTCAGCTGTTCAACGACGGCGGCGGCTTCCGCATGTCTGATCCGTCGAAGGCCTTCTGCGACGTCGGCGTCGAGCAGTACGACATCCTCCAGCTCCGCGGCTGCGATCCTGCCCTCGGCGATGGCGAGTGCCCGCTCGGCTACACGTGCTTCGTCCACCCCAACAGCCAGATCAACGGCATCGGCGCATGCATGCTCGTGGACGAGGCCGATCGGCTCGCCGACGCGTGCAAGGACTTCCTGATCTCGAGGCGTCGCTACACCGTGAACCGTACCGAGAGCGGTGTGCTGACGCTGTTGCCGCGCAAGCACGTGCTGCAGACGACGCCCGTCGATGGCTGCACGGACGACGCGCAGTGCGAGTCGCTCGCGGATCTCGCCGCGCGCAACGCGACGTCGACCCAGCCCGGCGTCGCCGACAACACCGACCCACACACGTACGTGTGCCGCACCGACAACGATCGCGCGCCGCTGAGTGGCGCGGGCCAGACCGGCAAGCGCTGCATCGAATCGTGTGCGCAGACCTCGGACTGCACCACCGGGAACATCTGTCAGGGCGGCCTCTGCATGGAAGGCGTGACGCCCGCGCAGGCCTGCGTGAACGCACCCCAGCGGTTCGAGCTCCGCGCCGGCGAAGCGTTCACGCTCGTGGGCTCGCGCACGGGCTACGTGCACTCGACAATCCTCGACCCGGGCACGGGCAAGTGCACCAAGGATCCCACCGCGAGTCCGTTCAATGTCGGCCGCATCAAGCTGACGCCCCCGGCGTGTAACGCGGCCGCCGATCCGCGCACCGGCCTCCTCCCCGATGGCGTCACCTACGACGCGAACCCGTGCGCGCTGACGGTGGATCACACCGAGAACGTCCCGGCGTACCTCCCGGGTACCTGCACGGTCGGGGAGCCAGCGACCACCATCCAGACCCGCCAGGCATCGGCGATCCGG
>JAYVLW010000771.1:0-5361 GCA_043759315.1 Myxococcales bacterium | reverse complement strand
GAGGCGCGAGGCGCGAGGCGCGAGGCGCGAGGCGCGAGGCGCGAGGCGCGAGGCGCGAGGCGCGAGGCGCGAGGCGCGAGGCGCCGTCTTCGAAGAATTTTCCGCCGCCGCCCAACATCTCTTTTAGGAGTAAGGGAATCGCAAGTGAACTTGCAAGTACTCCTGACACTTTCTCAGCAGTCCAAAGAGATTCGTCCGTCCGCGGATCGCACACAGCCGCGCGTCACGGGCTGACGAAGCCAGTCCATCCTGATCTGCGGATCTCGCCCTCGTGAACGGGAAGAGTGCGCAGCGCATCGTCGAGAGTTGCAACGGTGGTCACGCTCATCGCCCAGTCCGTGCTCGACGCAGGCAACGCAAACGAATCGTCCCAGCCGGGAACGCCCGAGAGATCGGGGACCGTCATCCCATCCGCTTCGAGCGCGGCAGGCGACGCGTGGACTGACCACTTCCCGATGTAGAGGTCGTAGAGGGTCGCGTCGGCCTGCGGGCTCCACCTCGCGTGCAGGTCAACAACACCGCCGCGGAGCACGCCGGTGACAACCGGATGCTCGAAGACCGGGCCCACGAGATCGATGCTCGTGCACGGGGCACGCGAAATGTGGGCGGTGGTGAAGATCTGGCCGTAGCCAGGGCCCCGTCTCCCGGCGATATCGACCCGCTGAAGATCGCCCTCGCCCATCGCGCTCGCGGGCACGGCGAGCACGGAGTCCTGAAAGGCGCCGAGCGTGACCGCAGTGCCCCCCGCGCTGAAGAAGTAGTTTTGCAGGTAGCCCGCCTGCCCGCCCTCGATCGGCTGGTAGACCAGAGCGATCGTCGCGGGGGAGGCAAAGTCTATGGGTTGCGTCGCGTCTGACAGCACCGGCAGGTCGCGAATCAGCAGCAGGCGATCTGCGACAACGGCCCCGCGGGTGGCGATCAAGTCACGCCGACCAGCACGTGCTGCGAACCCATAGTGATCGACGTCGTGAACCAGGAAGACAGAGCGAACACCCCACCTCACCTCGAATCCGCTCTGGTTTCCGTCCGTGGGGAAACCGGCAACGCTTCCGCTCAGGGTGGCGTCTGGCGGCGACGCGTCGCAGTCCTGATCGTACGGAAGGCTCGCGAGATCGTCGAGCCGCATCTGGTAGACGTCAACATGACCGCCTCGAGCGCCCGGGATGTCCGGACAACCGATCGCGACGGTGTACTCGCCGCTGGTGACGCGAAACGTCAGGGGACTGTCGGCTCCGGTGGCGACGACCCAATCGCGATCACCGTCGCGAAATGCGACAACCGCGCTGGGAGCGCGCGGAGCGACGACCGTCAGGTCGCCAGGCTCGAGCGAAGTGCCGGACACGCAGCCGACGAGCAGGAACGGTAGGAATGAGCAGGTCCATCGCATACGCCCTCGCCGATCGGGAGCTATCACGATTCGCCGGGCCCGACCATCGCCAAGCAACGACGAGGCTATTTGCGGCTGACCAGTCGAGACACGCCGCGCGTGCGGACAGTCACCTGGTGCGGAGCGCGACCTGGTACGCCTTGGCAAGGCGCGTCTGGTTCTCACCCGGTTGAACGAACGTCGAGAGCTCCCCGAGATCGAGATCGGGAAGCGCCGCGCTCCGATCGTGGCGCTCGTACTCGACGCCGTTCAAGCGATGGACGACGATCGCCTGCGCGCTCGGCCGCCACTCCCAAACTTCGGGCACGCCGAGGCCGGCGTACACCGACATCTTGTCGACGAGCCCGCTCGACACGATCACCTCGATCGCGATGTCCGGAACGTCGTCGTCGCCGAGCTTTCCGAGCTTGTAGCACTCGTCAGGTTCGAGCCCGCGCTCCTTCGCTTCCTTGCGGAACGTCGCGCCGCCAAATCCGCGGAGATCGAGGTCGCGCTCCATCACCCAGACTTCGAGCAGGCGGGCGATGATCTTCTTCGCATCCTCGTGCAGCGTCGATGGGCTCATCAGCTCGAGCGTCCCCTTCAAGTACGTCATCTTCAGGCCCGACTGATCGTCCAGAGCGTCTCGCAGCGCGACGTAGGTCCACCACGGCACGCCATGGAGTACGAAGCGTTGCTCGCTCGTCGGCAACGACACCTCCGAGGGCCTGGTCACGGCAGCCATCGAGGTCCAGCGTAGCATGCGACACGGGACCACGGACGGAAGGACTCGCTGACCGCGGGGGCCATGCCCGGCGACGCAGCCGGCATCGGCGTGTTCAAACCGCACGGGCTCGGGCTCGCTGATCCATCACCTCCGGAGGAGCCATTGTCAGCCGTCCGCCGATTGCGTTCGGCTAGACTCGACCGGTGAGTCAGCACGCCACCAACGATGACCGCATCGCCCGGCTGACTGCCGATCAGGTCCACGCAATGCTCGATGCAGGGATTCTCGAGGAGGGCGCGCCGATCGAGCTCGTCGACGGTGTGCTGGTGTACAAGGACCGTAGCGACCACGGCGATGGCTCGATGAAGATCGGCAAGAGGCATGCGCTCGCGGTCAAGCTCCTGGGTCGACTCGATCCGGAGCTCGGTCGTTACGGTTGCCACATGCAAGCACAGCAGCCGATCAGCTTGCCACCAAACGACGAGCCCGAGCCTGATGGTGCGGTGGTGCGTGGCGAGCCGCGCGACTACACAGACCGACTTCCATCCGCCGAGGACGTGTATCGCGGTAATCGAGGTCTCTGACTCGTCTCTGGCATACGACCGCAGCACCAAGCTCGCGATCTACGCCCGCGCCGGGATCCCGCAGTACCTCATCGTGAATGTGCAGCACGCCTGCATCGAGGTGCACGAGCATCCCGCGCCGGAGCACCAACGCTACGAAAACGTCACCGTGTTCCGTGCGGGTAGCGAGTTCGAGTTGCGGGCCGGCGGTCGCGAGCGACTCGCAGTTGATCCCGCACACCTCTTGCCGTAGGTGACGTGGGCATCACACGTTCATCGCCCGACCGACGTTGATCTTCGCTGCAGGTTGGCGAAGAACGTGTGGGCTGGTCCCCCGACATACGCGTTCGCCGTGAGCGGCAAGGTGAGCGAGACCGGGAAGCGGTCACCGCGATCGAGCCACGCTCCGCCGTACGTGAACGAGAACTCTCCGGTGTCGGAGACTCGTACCTGGCCGACGGGGGTTGCCCCCGATCGAACGTCCAGGATTCCCGTCACGAGTTGCGGCCACCGACGCGTCGAGAAATCGTGAGCTCGAGGCCGAGCCGCTCCAGCACCTGGAGAACCAGCCCGATGCGCGACGTCGGCTTTCCGCGCTCGACATCACCGAGAAACCTCGTCCCCACACCGGCCAGGCCCGCGGCCGTGGCCTGGTCAAGACCAGCCTCGATGCGTACCGCGCGCACAGCGGCACCGAGGTCTCTCGTGGTCGCGATCCTGACGGGCTTGGTGCTGCTTCTTGATGCGCTGGCCATGTCTTCCCGTTCGGGAAGATAAGGTTTCCAGTTCGAGGCTCCAAGAACTATTCTTCCCGATCGGGCAGAATCGCCCCAGCATCTACCTTGTGGCCACCAATCTTCCCGATCGGTAAGATAGCCTTGCCCCGCGCGCCTCCGGGCTGAGCGACGGATTGCGGAGGTTCTACGATCGCAGGGACGCCGGGACCGTCGTCACCTCGATGCAGTGCGCGGGATCGAGCCAGCGCGCGATCGCCGCTGCAACCGATGCGGGCGTGACCGCGCGATAGCGCGCGAGCTCGGGAGCCAGCGCGTCGGGATCGCCCGCGTAGAGCACGCCGCGCTGAAGCAGCTTGCTGCGCGAGACCAGTGTCGCCATCGACCAGATCGTCCCGGCCTCGCGCCGGGTGACCGCGCGATCGATCGCCCGCTCGTCGAGGCCCTTGCCGCACTCCTCGTCGAGGATCGCGCGCACCGCGGCCGGATCGGCGCCGGTGCGGAGATCCACCGCGACGTGGATCTCGCCGCCGAGGCGGCCGTTCACGGTCCACGCGGAGACGCGCTGCGCGAGCTGGGTCTCGTAGACGAGGCGACACCACAGCCGGCCGGTGCCGACCGCGGACCACGCGGTGGTCAGCACGTCGAGCTCGGCGTCGTCGCCGGCCAGCGCGATCGGCCCGAGCCACACGCGGTGGATGCGAGCGAGTGCGGCGAACCTGTCGGTCACTTCCTCCCGATGTGCGGCCGGCGGTGGCGCGACGGGGAGCGCGCGCGCGGGACGGTGCGAGGTGGGGAAGCTGCCGAACCAGCGCTCGAGCTGCGCGTCGAGATCGTCGGGCACGTCACCGGCGAGGACGAGCGTGGCGTTCGCCGGGACGTACCAGGTCCGGTAGAACGCGAGGACATCGTCGAACGTGGCGGCCTGGATATCGTCGTGGCGGCCGATCGTGGTGTGCCGCAGCGGGTGGTCCTCGGGGTAGAGCGCCGCGGCGATGGCGAAGTGCTCGGCGCCGTACGCGACGTTCTCGTAGCGCTGGCGGCGCTCGGCGCGGACCACGGCCTGCTGCGTGACGAGTCGATCGTTGTCGAACGCGGGCGCAAAGTAGCCCATGCGATCGCTCTCGATCCACAGCGCGAGATCGAGGTGATTCGAGGGAACCACCTCGTGGTACGCGGTCCGATCGGCGCTCGTCGATGCGTTCGCGTCGGTGGCGCCGGCCTTCTTGAGCACCTCGTAGTGATGACCGCCGAGCCGGTGCGGCGGGCTCTTGAACAGGTGCTCGAACAGGTGCGCGAAGCCGGTGCGATCGGGCGTCTCGTCGGAGCTGCCGACCTTGTACCAGACGGAGACCGCGATCTGCGGCACGGTGTGGTCGGCGTGGACCACCACGTCGAGGCCGCAGGGCAACGTGCGCCGATTCGTCGTGAGGTGCGGCAGGCCATCGGTGAACACCACGGGCTCGCTCATTCGTCTCCTCCGGTGCGCTGCAGCGACAGCGCGAGCTGGTAGAGCTGGCGCCGCGGCTTGCCCGTGACGATCACGAGGCGGGCGGCCGCATCGCGCGGCCCGAGCCCCTCGGCGAGCAGCTTCCTCAGCTCGGCCTCGATGTCCACCACCGCCGCGTCGGTGACGCCGCCCTCGACGACCAGCGTGCACTCGCCGCGCGGCGCGACATCGGCGTACTTCGCGGCGAGCTCGCCGAGGGTGCCGCGCACGTGCTCCTCGTGCAGCTTGGTCAGCTCGCGACCGAGGCTCGCGCGCCGGCCCTCCCCGAGCGCGGCGGCGAGATCCGCGAGCGTGGCGCCCACGCGATCCGGGGCCTCGTAGAAGATCATGGTGGAGCGCTCGTTGCGCAGCGTGCCGAGCAGCTCCTGGCGCGCGCCGGTCTCGCGCGGCGGAAAGCCGAGGAACAGGAACCGATCGCTCGGCAACCCGGAGCCGACGAGCGCGGCGAGCGACGCCGACGG
>JAYVLW010000770.1:0-6980 GCA_043759315.1 Myxococcales bacterium | reverse complement strand
GCGGCGCGCGCCACATCGCCGCGGCCATCTTGCGAAACGACGAGGCATCCTCGATCGGCGTGAACCTGGTCATACGGACTCCCGGAGGGTGGCGTGGTGAAAGCCGAGGCGCGGATCGGAGAACCGGCCGAGGTGGCGATAGAACTGCGACATCGGCGGGAACGGCACGCGCGTGTGCACGTGCATGTCGGGGTAGCGATAGACGATGACCTCGTTGAGGCCGCGATGGGCCGAGAGGAGGAAGCGGCGGTCCGGCGACAGCCCGAGGCCGTAGCTGCCGTCGATCGCGGAGCCGCCGGCGATGCGGACGGCCTTGACGAACCAGTGCGTGGCGCTCGGGAGGTTCACGCGGGACAGCACCTCCAGGAGATTTCCCACGCCCGCGCGCCACGCTCCGAGCTGGCGGCGCGCGCCCGGGCGCTCGTCGATCCAGCTCACGTGCTGGAAGTCCGCGAGCTGCACGCGCGCCAGCACGCCCGAGGCGCAGCAGTTGTAGATGACCTCGTCCTCGGTGACCAGGACGTCGGAGGTCAGCGCGCCGGGCATGTCCTTCGGGATCGCGAGGTGGCGCGTGACGGTCGCCGACACGGCGTCGATCTCGAACAGGTAGTTCTTGAAGTGCGCGATCGCGTACTCGGTGAAGTCGCCGTCCTGCGGGATGCACCGCTGCGTCGGCACGTAGCAGATGTCGCGCGTGGGATGCATGCCGAGGTGCCAGGCAGTCGCCGGCAGCGAGACGACGCGCGAGGTGCCGGCGGTCAGGTCGAACACGCCGACCTGATTCGCATAGCGATGGTCGACGTCCATCGCCCCGTAGACGAGGTAGCGGCCCGAAGGCGAGCGCTTGATCGCGTGCGGCAGGGTCACGCCGTGCGCGCCGAGCGGCTCGGGGTGCTCGAGATCCGCGAGCGCGAACTTCCACAGCTCGGGGCCGATGGCGGTGACGAAGTGCGCGTCGTCCGTCCACACCACGTGGGTCTGGCTCTCGTAGAACAGCGCTGGAGCCCGGAACCGGAGCGTCGACATCCGTGTGATCTCGGCCAACGTGCGCGGATCGAAGAACACGAGCTGCTGCGACAGATTTCCGAGAAAGCCGACCGTGCCACCGGGGGCGAGCTGGACCGCGTGGCCACCGGCGACGCCGTCGAAGAACTTCACCTCGGGCTCCCAGCGCTCGCGATCCGGATCGCAGCGGAGGCGCGCGACTCCCGCGAACCCTTCGAAGCCGTTGAGGCCGTGACCGTCGAGCGCGATGAAGAAGTCGAAGCTCATGCGCCAGTGGTACCGCGCCGGGTGGAGCGGCCCTGCCACCTGCGCGCCAACCGCTTACACATTCGCGCCACGCTGACGTATGCTGCCGTGATGCGGGCGGCGGCTGACGCGGAGGACTATCGCGACGATCCGGTCGGCGCGTACATCGCGCAACGGAATGCGCTCGTGTTCTGCGCGCGGCGGACGCTGTGGGGCTTCGCGCTGTGGGGGCGCCCCACGGAGGCGGACCTCAAGCGGATCGTGCCGCTGCTCAGTTTCGAGCTTGCCCCCGAAACGCCGCCTCATGCCTCGCTCGTGGACGTGCGCCGGCTCGACGCCGCGGATCCGCGCGCGTTCGCGGTGCTGACCCGGTACCTGAAGGTAAACTTCGCGGCGTTTCGTACCCAGGTGACGCGGCTCGCGCTCGTGCGTCCGCCCGGCCTCCTGGGGGCGATGGTCGCGGGGTTCTACCAGGTCGAAGGCGCTCCCTACCCTGTCCGCGTGTTCGACGATCTCCCGGCGGCGAGCGCCTGGCTCCGCGCGGCGGAGCTCGCGGCCTCGCTCGATGCCGCGATCACCGAAGGGAGCGCGCTCTCGCCGGTGCTGATGCAGCTCCGGCGGTGGCTCGACGCGCATCTCGACGACGCGACGCTCGCGCGCGCCGCACGCGCCGTGTCGCGCGCACCGCGCAGCCTGCAGCGCGACCTCACCGACGCGCGCACCACGTTCCATCGCGAGCTCGATGCCGCGCGCATCCGGCTCGCGAAGCGACTGCTCGTCGAGAGTGACTCCGCGGTCACCGAGATCGCGTACGACGTGGGTTGCGCGTCACCGCAGCACTTCTCGACGTTGTTCCGCCGCGTCGCCGGCGAGCCGCCATCGGCGTGGCGCGCCCGGCACGCCACCAGGTGAGGTCCACGTGGAGCGGGTTGCCGCCGGTGGTGACCATCAGTCCTTCCGGCGGCCTCCCCAGGGCAGGTCCAGCAACAGGATCTCACCACGGGCGCGCAGCTCCGCGCTGAGACCGCCGGTCGCGACGGAGGCCAGGGCGTCGGCGAGCTCGGTCGCCGAGCTGAAGCGTTGGTCCGCCTTCTTCGCGAGCGCGATCGCGAGGAACAGATCGAGATCCGGCGACATCCCGGGTACGAGGTCGGTAGGCCGGCGCGGACCGCGGTACACGACGTCGAACAAGGTCTGGGGCGTATCGTTGCCGCGGAACGGCGGCTGCCCCGTGAGCACCCGATAGAGAACTGCGCCGAGCGAGAACAGATCACTCCGCGCGTCGGCTGGTCGACCGCGGGCTTGCTCCGGAGACATGTAGCCAGGCGTCCCGACGACGAGGTTCTGGGTGAGGGTGCCACCGCCGTCCTCGAGCTTGGACACGCCGAAGTCCAGGATCTTCCAGGCCGGTGCGCCGCCATCGGCGGGCTCGTGGAGGAACAGGTTCTGCGGCTTGATATCGCGATGCACGATCCCTGCGGCGTGTGCGTCGCGGAGGCCAGCGGCGATCTCCGTGCACATCGCGACGGCCTCGCTCAGAGCGAGGTGGTGCTTCTTGCGGAGGTGCCATGCGAGATCGTGACCCCGCAGCAGCTCCATGACGAGATACGGCACCTCGTTGTCGAGCGCTCCCACCTCGAACACCGAGACCAGGCCCGGAGCTCGCAGCTTCGTCGCGATCAATGCCTCGCGATAGAACCGCGCGAGCTGGTTCTCGTCGGCGGTGGCCATCAGCGTCTTGACCGCGGCGGTCGTGTGGCCGTTGTCGTGGCGGGCCGCGTAGACCTCGCCCATCGCACCGCGGCCGATCACGTCGCCGAGCACCCACGCTCCCGCGACCCGCCCGGTGTGACGACCGAGCCGTTGCGCGCCGCCCACCTCGAGCGCTTTCTCGAGATCCAGGTTCGCCTCGGCGAGCTGTGCATCACGCTCCTGAACCACGCGCGCCGCCGCATCGACCGCGATCATCGCCTGGTTCGCCGTGTGGCGCGAAAGGCGCGCCTGCCGGAGCGTACCGAGGAAGACGATCGGAACCATCACCGACGCGAACGTGATCATCAGCGCCGAGTCGGGGACGCGGATCAGCCCGAGATCGGGAATCAGCCCCAGGCCGAGGAGCACCGCGGTGACCGAGTAGATGCCGCCCGCCACGAGGCAGCACCCGATGGCCCACCGCCGATCGTCGCTCGTTCCGAAGAACGAGATCCCGAGGGACACGGCGATCGGCGCAGGCGAGAAGATGCCGATGTAGTAGTCCACGAGCCCCGAGGTCAGGACGGCCGTGCCGCTGAACAGGCGCAACAGCGTCACGTACCGCTCGCCCGGCTCGGCGCGGCGCCACACGTACAGAGCGATCGTCCCGAGCAGCGCGACCATGCCCATCGTCGTGTAGTGCAGCCACGGTGCGCCGCCGAGGAACAGGAACCACACCTGCGCGATCATGCAGATCGTGCCGAGAAGGAGTCCCATCCCGCGCGCACGCTCGACCTCGTCCACGTGGAGCGCATGCTTGCCGGGCGTCTCCTGGACCGCCGGTGTGGCGCCCGGCACGAGACGTGCCCGACCGCGGCGCACCTGTCGGCGAACCGCGGACGTCAAGGTGACCGTCTCCGCGGCCTCGGTCGCCGGCTCCTCCACGGACTCCACCACCGATCATGTCACCCACGCGCCCACGGTCCGCAAGAGACCTGGGACACGGGCTACCAGACGATCAGCCGACGATGGCGAGGGCTTTCAGGTTTGCCGGATCCGCGCTCAGCTCGACATGTCCGCAGTCGAGGCAGGCATTCGCGCGCAGCTCGATGTGGACGGCCCGCGCGAGCATGCCACCTCCAGCCGGAGTGAGGTTGGCGTTATCGAGGACCGCTGCCGAGACTTTCGTGGACTGACACTTGCTGCACTTGGTGCTCATTGGTGGCGAGCATACACGGACGGCATGCGATCACGGCGAACGTCGGCTGGTTGATCTCGATCAGCCGTTGGGACGGCTACCAGGCGATGCGCAGCTCGACCTCGGTGATCCCGCGCGCGACCGGGAAGCTCACCGCGCGCAACGTCTCGCCGACGCAACTCGTGAGCCGTGGCTCGCCCGAGAGACGGACGACCTGCGCGCGACCCGACGGTGCGATCACGAGCGATGCGCGCACCTCGGCGTGCTCGCTCGAACAGGCTCCGAGCGCCGCGGCCCGCTCGTTCAAGACTCGCTTCACGACAGGCCTGCCCAGCGGACCGTCACCCACGTCGATCGAGGTGATCCTCGCGACGCTCACCGCTGGAAGGGGGCGCGGGCCGGGCGCGCTGCGCGGGAAGCAACACGCGCCGCTGATGGCGCAGTCCTCGTAGGAGGATGCCGTCGCCGGCCGCGCGAGCAGCAGGAGCAGCACGCCGAAACGAGCCGTGCGGCCCGCACGACCGTGGTCGTGGGAGCCGCACGAGTGGCGAGATGTCTCGCCGAGGTTCACTGCGCCGGCCGGTGGAAGTTGAACGGGTAGTTCACCTGCACGCCACCACCGTTCTTCGGCTTCGGGAAGTTGATGTTCGAGATCACGTCGGCGACGCAGCTCGCGACCGCACCGTCGACGCCCGTGCCGCTCGAGGACTTCACGTTGCCGTTCGGGTCGATGTAGAAGCTGACGTTGACCGTGCCCGACAGGTTCGGCTTCGCGAGCAGCTGCTTCTCGTAGCAGTAGGCGATCTTGTCGACCGAGCGCTTGATGTATCGCTTGATGATCGCCTTGTCGAGGTCACCGTCGAGCGAGGTCGCGCGACCGATGATGCCTTCGATGGGAACTGCGGTGTGCGTGCGCATGCCGCCGTGGCCGTTGCCCGGGCCACCCCAGCCGTCGCCGGCCTTGGTGCCGTTGCCGATCGTGCCGTAGCGGCCGGTCCCGATCACGCCGCACGGCGGCATGCCGCAACCGCCACCCGGGCCCCAGCCGTGGACGCCACCGCCGAAGTTGCCCTTGCCTTCACCCTCGGCGCCGAACAGCGGGCCGTAGACGTTCGCGCCGTCGAAGCCACTCGACCAGTCCTGGGTCGCGGCGAGCGCGTGGATGCTGTCGGTGAGGCGCGCGGTGTCGCCGAGGAAGCCGCTGTTGCGCGCCTGCTCGACCGCCTGCTCGCGGGACAGCGCGGGCTCCCGGTTGGTGTTCTTGATCTGCATGTGGCCGTCGACGCGCTCCGCGGTCGGCTTGCCGGCGGCGCCTTCGTCGAGCGCCATCGTCGCGCCCGCGCCTTCCTTGCCGCCGGACTCACCTGTGGTCTCGTCGGGCGGCGGGGGAACGTCGTCGTTCACCTTGGTGTCTCCCTTCATGCTGACCTGCTCGACGTTGCCGAGCTCGATGTTGAGGCCTCCGGCCTCGGCCGGGATCGTGTTGAGGAACGCGATGATGCCGAGGTGCACCGCGAGCGAGCCCGCGAGGTACTTCATCGCGCGGCCCTCGAGCGCCGGGAACATCGGGACCGCCGCCTGCTTGGGCTGCGCGACCGCCGACACGAGGAACGTGGTCAGGCCCGAGCGAACGCGGATCCGCGCCGTCGCGGGGATCGGGACCTCGGTCGCGCCCGGCGTCGACGTCGAGGGTCGGGCGCGGCCCGACGCGGCGAGCTCGGCGAGCGGCGTGGTGTGGCCGTTGACGGTCATCTCGCCGTCCATGCCCTGGCCGAAGTTGAAGACGAACTCGTCACCCTGCGGCGCGACCATCGGGAAGTCCGGCGAGGGCGCCGTCTCGAGCGCCTGCTCGACGCCCGGCGCGGTGCCGATCCGATAGAACGGGCTCTTGCGCTCGCGGCGAGCCCGCGCGAGGCCGGCGGTGACGCCGAGCAAGCCGAACGCGAGGCCACCGAACGCGAGGTAGTCGAGGCCCGGGCCCGAGGTCACGGGACGAAACGCGTGGGCCGGGCGGTGCTGGACGTGAGTCCAGTAATCGAGCGCGCCCTTGTTACGCGCCGCCTCGTTGACCGAGATCGCGAACGCGGTGGCCGAGGTGAGGAGGCAGGCGAGACCGGCGGCGACGAAGCCCCACGTCTTCGACGTGACCTTGCCGCCCTTCGGGTCCATGCAGTGCTTCACGTTGACCACCGAGTCACCGAGCATCGTCGCGACTTCGATCGCGCGCGCGCCGCTCGGGTCGTCCGCGGACTCGGCAACGTACATCGGCGCCGGGGCGGCCGGCAGCGACGCGGGGGCCGGAGCGGCCGCCATCATCGGCACGGGCGGCGGCAGCGTCTGGGTGACGACCGGCATCGGCGCCGCGACGGGGACCGAGACGAGCGCGGGCGCGGCCTGCGCGATCGCGATCTCGATCGTGGTGTCGCCGACCGTGATGGTGTCACCGCTCTGCAGCTTCGCCTTGTTGATCTTCGTCCCGTTGATGAAGGTGCCGCGCGTCGATCCGAGATCGATGATGCTGACGTCCGCGCCCATCACTTCGATGATCGCGTGCATACGACTGACGGTCTCGTCGGCGAGCTGGAGGTGCGCCGACGGCACCTTGCCGATCTTGATGACCGCCTGGCCGAGCTTCTCTTCGCGAACCAGCTGGCCGTTGTACGAGATGCGGAACGAGAGAGTGAGCTTGGACATGGATGGACCTGCGTCAGTGGTGCGGGCGCACCTGGCTCCGGCTGGTCCGCGACAATCGCGCGTGCACTCGCACGCATGACGTCACGGCTCCTTATTCGCCGAGGCGACCGAACGACGACGTATCGTGCGGTCAAGAACTGAGACA
>JAYVLW010000769.1:0-6541 GCA_043759315.1 Myxococcales bacterium | reverse complement strand
GTGCGTGCATGGCCGGTTGCGGCGTACGCTTCGAGGACCGCGGAGTGCACCAGCGAGAGATCCTCGACGAACACGCCGAGGGCCATGGCCGCTTCGCTGGCGCGCTCGGCCCACGCAAGCGCCGCCGCCGGCTCGTTTGCCAGGAGGTGCACGATCGAGCGCGTTGCACAGGTCTGCGCCGCGTGTGTCGGCGCTGGAGCGAGCAGCTCGGCTGCCCGACCGGCATGGTGGGCGGCCATTTCGAAGGCACCACGTTCGGCGGCATCGAGCGCGAGCTCGACCGAGATCTCGCCGAGGCGCCGAGGATCCTCGTCGGCGCCTTCGAGCGCTCTGTAGAGCTCCGCGCGCCCCGCATCGGGGTCGCCCCCACGTCGAAGGAAGCAGCCGAGGAGGAACCGGCCGTAGCCTAGCGCGTACGGCAACTCGAGCGCGGTGGCGTCGTCGACGGCGTCGCGCGTGACCGCGATCGCGCGCCTGCAGTCCCCGAGCTCGTGCCAGGCGTGCGCGACATTCAGCCGACTGAGGACGGCCTCGGGCACGTTGCCCGTGCGCTCGTGAAGCTCGGCCGCGCGTTCGAACTCGGCGCGATAGCAATCCCAGTCTCCGGCAGCCTGCGCTCGTCGTGCACGCAGCCGGCACAGCGCGGCTGCCACGTCATCGGTGATCGCATGCTCGGACGCGATGGTCTCGACAGTCGCGCTCATGGCCTCGACCTCGTCGATCAGCCCGATCAGGATCAGGTTTCCCGGGATCGCGATCAGGCTCTGCAGCAACAGGCGCTGGGCCCGCCCATCCACGGCAGTGACGACCGCGATCTCGTCGAAGATGACCCTTGCGCGCGATGGTTCGAGCCCTCGGTGCATGGCACGCGTGCGGATCCAGTAGCCCAGGCACGACTGCAGCGATCCGGCGGGGACGAGCTCGAGCGCCTCGCGTGCGCGAACCTCGGCCTCGGCATAGCGCTCGGCCATGAGCAGCGCCTCGGCTTCGCACAGCCGTAACCGTCCGAGCTGCTCGCCGGTGGCCCCCGAGGCGATGCCGTCCTGCGCGGCCTCACGCGATGCGTCGAAGTCGAACAGCAGCGCTGCGCGCTCGGCGGTGAGCACGTGGGCCCGCGTCTGCATCTCGGGGTCGCGCGCGAGCGTCGCGTGACGCAGCAGCACGGCAGGCTCGAACGAGGCGCTCGTGTCGACGTCGCGCGCCACGTCGCGCGCGATCGCGGCATGCAGCGCGCGGCGGTCGCGCTCCGGCACGAGATCGTATGCGGCTTCCTCGACGAGCGCGGTCGCGAAATGGAGGCTCACGCTGTCTTCGTCGCGCGACAGGACCGCGGCGGCACAGAGCTCGGCGACCGCGGCCCCGGCATCGGGCGCGTCGAACTGACGCACGAGCATCCCGCACGAGATGCGCCCTCCGATGACCGCCGCGATCGCGAGCGCTCGTTTCGCCGGCGGCGAGAGTCGGAGCAGGCGCGCTTGCACGAGCCCGATCGCGGTGGCCGGGGTGCGATCGGTTGCCCCGGCAACCACGGCGTGCGCGAGCTCCAGCAGAACGAGCGGATGACCTTCGGCATCGCGGACGATCGCAGCGGTCGTCGCAGGATCGAGCCCGGGTGCGATGTGCGCGACGAGATCGATGCAGGCATCCGGATCCAGAGGCCGGAGGTCTTCGACCAGCGTGGCACGCGCGACGAGGTCCGGAAACGACGCACGGAGCTCCGATCGCGCCGCGAGTACGATCGCGGGCCGGTCGGCTCGATCGAGAAGGCGCCGGAGCACGGCGACCGACGCGACATCGAGCCACTGCGCGTCGTCAACGATCAAGGTCGAGCCCGCGAGCAGGGTGCTCATGACATCGACGATCGCCGCCTCGATCGCTTCACGCGACCTCGCCGGCTCCGCTTCGTGTTCGACGGAGAACCCGAGCAGACGCCCGAGCTCGCGAGCGCGGAGCGCGCCGCGCCGGCCGACCAGGCGCACGAGCTCGGTACGAAGCCCGGCCTCGTCAAACACCCCGGCGCGTGCGAGCCAGCCGCCGAGCCACGCGCGCACGGCGTGGTAGGTCGCGCCGGTGAGATGGAGCCGGCCCTCGAGCACGCTCGGCACACGCCCCTCCATCGCGCCGCGTACGGCCTGCACCACCGTGGTCTTGCCGATGCCCGCTTCACCCAACACGATCGCGAATCCGGTCGCTTCGAGTGTGGCGCGAAGCCTGGCCACGACGTCGGCGCGCCCGACACACGGCGCGAGCGGTGCAGCGCCGGGTGCGAGTCGCCGCGTCTCGTCATCGGAGTAGACCGTGCCGGCGGGCACGGACTCCAGGAGTGCGTGCGCCCGGGAGATCGCATGACTCATCACGCCGGCACCGGTCACGATGGCGATGCGCGCATCCGGACGGTGCGTGCTGATCCCCAGACTCGCGCCGAGCAGCCGTCGCAGCTGGTCCCGTGGGTCCACATCGCCCGCGGTCAGCACCAGGAGCTCGAGAGGCGCATCGACACGGACGCTGTACTCGCTGCAGATCGACACGACATCATCGATGGCCGCCGGGGCGAGATCGACGGTCTGAGTGCGGCCTCGGTCGCCGAACCGAACGAAGGCGAACGCGCGCGCGGACGTATGAGCGCCCGCGTCGCCGCTCGGATCGGCGAGCGGGGCAGCGTCGCCACGATCTCGGAGGCGCATGAGGACCTCCGCACACGTGCGCGGTCTCTCCTCGGGAAGCTTGCGCAACAGGAGAGCGACGATCGCCTCGAGCCATGCAGGTGCATCGGGCCGCAGCCCGCGAAGCCTCGGGGTGGGCTCGAGCAAGCCGCACAGCAGCGTCTGCGCGACGCTCTCGGCCCCGAACGGCGGCACGCCAGCAAGGCACTCGTACAGCACGCACCCGACGGCGTACAGATCGGCGCGCGGATCCACGTTCGTCCGGCGTCCGATCAGCTCGGGCGCGAGATACGCGGCGGTGCCGAAGCTCGTCGTCCGCTCTGCGCCGACTGGCTGCGCGAGGCCAAAGTCGAGCAGCATCGCGTGGCCATCGCGATCGATCATCACGTTCGAGGGCTTCACATCGCGGTGCACGTATCCTGCCGCGTGGACCGCGGCCAGCCCGGTACAAAGCTCGGTGGCGATCCGCACGGCCTCGTCGATCGCGAGCGGGCAGCGCGCGATGATGGTGCGCAGGTCCTCGCCGTCGATCCAGTCGACGACGATGTACATGCCGGTCGACGTCGAACCGTCACCGACGTACCCGATGACGTTCGGGCTCGCGATCGCAACGAGAGCAGCGCGTTCTCGCGTGAGCCCATCGACAAGTCGTGGCTCCGTCACGAGCTTGACCGCGACCTTCCGCCCGGTTGCCAGCTGCTCGGCGCGGTACACGCGTGCCATCCCCCCGGTGGCACGCAGACCGAGGATGCGATAGCCGCCGACTATACAGCCCGCTTCGAGGATCGTCGCCAACAACCCGATGAAGTAACATGCCCGTCGTGTCCGCACACGGCTCCTCGTTCGTCCTCGCGGTCGTTGGAGTGCACGAGCGCACAGCGCACGAGCTGCCCGCCTCCGGGACGATCACGATCGGGCGCGCGGAGGATTGCGACGTCGTTATCTGCGACGCATCGGTCTCGCGCCGTCACGCCGAGATCGTTCTCGGGCCTACACCGACGCTCCGCGATCTGGGGAGCTCGAACGGCACGCGTCTACGCCGCAGCAAAGCCGGCGCGCAGGAGACGGCGGAGCTGTTCGACGTCGAGCTCGCAGGTGACGAGCGGATCCCGATCACGCTCGGCGAACCGATGAGTATCGGCTCGGTCCTCGCGTTTCTTCGGGTCGCTGCGGCGCAGGAGGCCGCGCGCACGGTCGCACCGAAGGGTGCGCGGATCGTCGCCGCGCCCGAGATGGTCAAGGTCATGGACCTGGCGACCCGCATCGCGCGCGGGCCTGTCGCGGTGCTGATCACCGGCGAGACGGGTGTGGGCAAGGAAGTCGTCGCCCGCGCCATCCACGAGAGCTCGCCGCGCGCCGCCGGCCCGTTCGTCCCGATCCACTGCGGGGCGCTTCCAGATGCGCTGGCCGAGAGCGAGCTGTTCGGCCACGAGAAAGGGGCCTTCACCGGCGCCACGGTGGCGAAAGCCGGGCTGTTCGAGACCGCCGATGGTGGGACCGTGTTCCTGGACGAGGTCGCCGAGCTGTCGCCCGTGCTGCAGACCAAGCTGTTGCGCGTGGTCGAGGACAAGAAGATCCAGCGGCTGGGCGCGACCACATCGCACACCGTCGACGTGCGCGTGGTGAGCGCGACGAACCGCGACGTCGGGGAGATGGTCAGGACCGGCCGGTTCCGGCAGGACCTCTACTTCCGGCTCAACGGGATCACGATCCACGTGCCGGCGCTTCGCGTACGCACAGTCGAGATCGCGGCGCTCGCGCGCTTGTTCGCGGCGCAGACCGCGTGGGCGATGGGCGAGAAGGCACCGCAGCTCGCGCAGGACGTGATCGAGCGCCTCGAACGCCGCGACTGGCCAGGAAACGTCCGCGAGCTTCGAAACGTGATCGAGCGTGCGGTCGTGCTCGCTGGCGGCGCGACCCTCGAGACGGCCCACCTCTTGCTCGACGATGCTCCAGCCCGCGAGGTCGCCGGCGCGTCCACCTTGCAGAGCGAGCTCGCCAAGATCGAGAAGCAACATATCGTCGAGGCGCTCGCACGGACGAGCGGCAACCAGACCAAGGCCGCCGAGCTCCTCGGCATGCCGCGCCGCACACTCGTCACACGCCTGATCGAGTACGGCATCGAGCGTCCGCGGAGGCGTTGAGCAGGATCCGCCCAACGTCGCGCCGTTCCTGCGTGAGACGTGCCGGCAGGTCCACGACATTTCCAGACGTTCGCTGTGGCCGATTCGTTGCAGGGTGTGCGGGTGTGGTTATTGTTGTTGGTGCTGGCCTCGCCGGGCTCTCCGCGGCAATTCATCTCGCCGAGCGCGGGATCGAAGTGGTCCTCTGCGAGGCACATCCGGAGTTTCTCGGTGGCCGGACCCGCGGGCGTCCCCCGTACCGCTTCGTCTGGCGTGGCGAGGAGCACGTGCACTCATTCGATCACGGCCAGCACTGCATGTGGACGCAGTACTGGAACATGCGCGCGCTGCTTCAGCGGCTCGACATCTTCGACCGCAGCGTGCGGCCGTGCTCGACCACGCGCTACCTCGTCGACGATGGAGATCTCGTCCATCGCCTGACGCCGTTCGACGTCGACCCGTCGAAGGCGCAGCCGACGCTGCTCCACTTCCTCGTTCACCTCACGAAGGCGATGCGCGTACCGGGATGGACAGTTGGCGACAGCGCGCGACTCGTCGCCGCGCTGCCGCGACTCCTCGCTACCTCGGCGTTCAGCCACGACGGTGACTACGACGAGTGGGACAAGCTCTCGGTGCACGAGATGTTCGCGTGGCTCGGCCTGCCGCCCCAGATGGATCAGATCTTCAAGAGCATGTGCAAAGCGAGCACGTTTCATCCGCACACCGAGATCAGCGCCTCGTGGGGCCTGTCGATGCTGGAAACAACGATGATCGGACACCCAGACGATCACAAGATGCACTGCTTTCGCGCCGACCTCGGCACATGCCTCATCGATCCGCTCGCCTCGGCGTTGAGGGAGCGAGGTGGGCGGATCCTGCGCAACGCGACCGCCGTGGGCGTGGTGCGCGATGGTGAGCGGATCGTCAGCGTCGAGTTCGAGCCAACGGTCGGCCGACCGCCCGATCGCGGCGACGAAACCCTCGGTACGTCGATGCGTCTGCCGTGCGATGCCGTGGTCTGCGCGACCGATATCCCGGGGTTTCAGCGCTGGCTGCTGCCGGCGCTCGCCGATGTCGCCGAGGTAAGGGCGACCGCGAACCTCGACGCGGTCGGCAGCGTGACGATGCGCGTGGTCACGAGTCGGCCGGTGCGCGTGGACGATCCGTGGATGGGCATCTTCTCCGGACGATTCTCTGTCCTCGACACCTACTTCATCCTGTCGCGGTACCAGGACGAGTTCGTGCAGTTCCATCGCCGGACCGGCGGCGAGGTGATCGAACTCCATAGCTACCTCGCATCGGCCGAGCTCGTGGCTTCGCCCCCGGCCGTCGCACGTGCTCTTGTCGAGGCCGAGCTGGTGCGTGCGTGGCCCGAGCTCGCGGGCGCGATCGTGCACTTCGAGCTCGCCGACAACGAGCGCACGTTCGACAAGCAAGGTGTGGGACATCGCCAGTTCCAGCCCGCGATGCGAACCACCGTGCCGAATCTGTTGCTGTGCGGGAGCTGGATCAAGACCTCCGAGGCCCTCCACGACATGGAGAAGGCGGTCGTCACCGGCATGCGCGCAGCGAACGCGTTGATCGAGGAAACGGGTGGCATTCCGTTCCCCGTGCAGCCGCTGCGGCGACGCTCGACGTTGCAGCGGATCTCGGCGCGGCTAGGTCGCAGACTGCCGATGCCACCGACCGTGCGTGGTCACCGCCGCGAGCAACGCGTCCGCTAGGCAGAGGTAGGCGTTGCCGCAGGTCGCGAAC
>JAYVLW010000768.1:0-4728 GCA_043759315.1 Myxococcales bacterium | reverse complement strand
CGCGGCGCGAGCGTGAGATCGAGCTGCGCTGCCTCCTCGATCGCGTCGAAGTACGAGCGGCGTACGCCGACCAGCCACCCGCCCTTGAGCGGGCCCGGTCCCTCCGCGATCGCGGCGGCGTGGATCAGGCTGATCTCGCCGCCCACGCGCCAGCGATCGCCGCGCCCCGTGCGCGAGGTGACCACCGCAACACCGCCGAGCCCGCGCCCGTAGCGCACGCTCGCACCGCCGGGCTCGAGGGTGACCTCGTCGACCGCGCCGGTCGGCAGGAACGAGGCGATGCCGCCGAAGTGATAGAGCAGCGGGATCTCGATGCCGTCGAGGTAGACCTTGGTGTCGCGGGGGGCCGTGCCGCGCAGGGCGAGGCCGCCGAGCCCGAACGGTGTGCGCGCCACACCGGGCAAGCTCTGCAGCGCGCGCAGCACGTCGTTGCCCGCGCCCGGCTGATTCCGGATCGCCTGCGTGTCGAGGTGCAGCGGAGCGCTGCTGGGTACGCGGCCGCTGACGTGGATGACCTCCCCGCCGCCCGTCTCCGCGTCGAGCCGGACCGTGAGATCCGCGCCCACGCGCGCCGAGCCGAAGTACGCGCGATAGCCGTCCGCGATCACCACCACGTCGACGCGCCCGAACGGCACGTCGGTGACCCGGAAGTGCCCCGCGTCATCCGTCGCCGCCTCGTGCGCGCCGATCGCGACCAGCGCGCCGGGTACCGGCATGCCAGTCGCGTCGTCGACGACCGTGCCCACCACCGCGCGCTCCGCGTGCGCGACCGTCGTCGTGGCGACGATCATCGCGGCCACCACGGCGGCGGGGCGGGGGCGCATCGCTCAGTCGCTGGCTGTGAGTGCGAGGTCGGCCACGATGCCGCCGATGGCAGCGGCCATCAGCACGTAGATCGTGGGCTGGAGCGGGGCCACCCGGCCGAGCATCACGATACAGCCGAGCCCGATCGTGCCGCCGCTGATCGCCTTGAGCTTCGCCCCGAGCGGGGTCAACCGCTTGCCGGCGCGCAGCAGCCCGCCGTCCCACATCGAGAACGTGTAGGCCTGACCGGAGCGCACGGCGTTGATCGCTTTGAGCGCGACGAGCACGCCCCACACGGCGAACAGACCAAGGAACAGCGGGAGGGTCGAGGCGTTCATTTCAGTTCCGGCTCCGCATCACGAGCGCGGTCAGCGTGGCCACGGCGCCGGCGACGTTGATTCCGGAGGCCCGCGCCTGGATCACCTTCGTGATCGCGTCGCGCATCTCGCGCTGGCGATCGGCAGGCAAGGTGGACATCAGCTCGCTCGCCTGATCGACGAGCGCGTCGACGGGATCGCTCGCCCCCATGCCGCCGCCCGATGGCGCCGAGGAGGTCGGTCCGCTGCCCCCGGACGACTGCGGCTGACCCGGCGCCGGCGGCAGCTGCCCCGCCTCGAGCACGGCCGCGAGCTCGACGCGCTTCTTCTGCGTCAGACCCACGTCCGCTCGGTCGAGCTTGATCGGCGTGACCGTGCCCTTCTGCACGTGCGTGATCGAGCCATCGAAGATGCCGTTGGCGTCGAGCGCGAACGTGATCTGGAACTGGTGCGTGCCCTTCGGCTCGGGCGCCAGGCCATCGATCACGACGGTACCGATCTGGCTGTTCTGCGATGCCTTCGGGTTATCCCCCTGGAACACCGGCACGAAGATGCTGGTCTGGTTGTCGCGCGCCGTGGTGTAGCCGCCGCGGCTCACGCGGTGCGGGATCACGTGGTCCTTCGGGATCAGCGAGTCGTAGATGTCGTCGATCAGGCCGATGCCGAGCGTGTGGCTGACGACGTCCTTGATGTTCGTGTTCGCCATCTCCGCGGACACGGTGATGGACGAGTCCACCTTTGGCGCCGCGTCGCTGATCTCCGGCGCGAGCGACGGCGTGAACGAGGCCGCGAACCGCGCCGCGCCCATCGCCACGATCTCGTCCGGGTTGAGGTCGCTCTTGACGGTCTTCTTGTAGCGATCCTTGAGCATCCGCGAGACGGCCGGGATCTTCGACGAGCCACCGACCAGCACGAACGCATCGACCTCGTCGTGCTTGAGGTCGGAGGTCTTGCCCGCGGACTCGATCGCGATATCGCACTGGCGCATCGTCTTGTCGATGATCGGCTTGATCATCAACTCGAACTCGCTCGGCGTCAGCGTGTAGTTGATCTCGTCGATGCCCGAGGTCGGGTTCTCGAGGACGAGCTCCTGCTGGTGGCCCTCGTTGCACAGGTTGATCTTCACCTGCTCGGCGCGCAGGCGCAGCTTGCCGAGCAGCTTCGCGTCCTGGCTGAAGTCCTTGCCGTACTGCTCGCGCATCTTGCGGAGCGCCCAGTTCACGATCTCCTGGTCGATGTCACCGCCGCCGAGGTGCGCGTCACCGCCGGTGCCCAGCACCGTGGCGGTGCGCTCGTCCTCGATGCGGACCACCGAGACGTCGAACGTGCCGCCGCCGAAGTCGTAGACCACGAACGTCTGCGGCTCGCCTTTGTCGAGGCCGTACGCGACCGCCGCTGCCGTCGGCTCGTTGATGATCGCGAGCGGGTTGAGGCGCGCGATCTTCGCGGCTTCGATCGTGGCGTTCTTCTGCGGCTCCTTGAAGTACGCCGGAACCGTGATCACCGCGTCGTGGATCGGCTCGCCGATCAACTTCTCCGCGGAGGCCTTGAGCTCCTTGAGGATGCACGCCGAGACAAACTCGGGATCCAGATCGCGGCCGCCGGCGCGGGCCATCGCTTTGGCACCGAGCGGGTTGCGCGCTCCCATGATGCGCTTGACCTCGAAGATCACGTTCCCCGGCTCGCGCGACATCTTCTCCTTCGCCGCCTTGCCGACGCTGACCTGACCGTTCGGGCCGATGTAGACCACCGAAGGTGTGGTCGGCTCGTTCTGTCGGTTCGGGATGACCTTGATGTCGCTCTTCGCGTAGTTGTACGCGGCGACCACCGAGTAGGTGGTGCCGAGGTCGATGCCAATGACTTTGTGATATTCGGCCATGGTCACTCCAGAGTGGGAAGCGTCTCGAGATCAGTCCGGATCTGTGGGGTCGGTGCGGCGGCGGCGAATGGCTGGAGCTGGGCGGCGAGCTCCGGATCGAGCCCGCCGGGGAGCCACAGCCAGTACGCATCGGGGTGCAGGAGCAGCGCCTCGGGGCCGAGCTCCTCGACGAGCCACGAGGTGACGAGCGACGCGACCTTCGCGGGCTCGAACGCCTTGTCGCGCGGCGCGGGCTGCACGGTGAGCAGCGCGTTCTGCGGATGCTCCCGATCGTGCGCGGCGCGCGCGGTGGGGGACCCGATCTCCTTCTCGATCGCCTGGAGCTCGATGATCTCCGCCTCTTCCTCGCCCGTCGCGGACTGGCCCTTCGCGCGGCGCGCCGCCATCGCCTTGCCGCGCTTGTCGGACAGCAGCTTCTTGATCTCGTCGACCGACGCGAGCGGCGAGATCCCGAGCTTCGCGTACGCGTTGTCGGGATCGATCGCGAGCCGCGTCTTCGGGCGGGGACGAACGGGCTGACTCATCCGTGCGTGCCCTCGACGATTCCGATGTCGCCCTCGAGCTTCGTGTACAGCTCGAGGAGCCGCTCGTGGCGCATGGTGCGCGCCTCGCCGAGCTTGGTCTCCACGTGGCGCAGCGCCTCGAGGAGCATGCGCTTCGCGGTCATGCGGTCGCCATCCTGGTGCGCGCGGTAGCCCTCGGAGGCGGCGCAGTAGCCGCGGCAGTACGCGAGCTCGACCTCCTGATCGGGCGCGGTCGGCACGGCGCGGTCGAGGATGGCGTTCGCGCGCGCGAACTCCTTGCCGCGGATCAGCGCGGACGCGCTCGCGATCTTCTGGCGGAACAGGAGGCCCGGATATCGGCCGGCGAACTCGCGCGCGAGCGGCTCGGGGAGCTGCGCGAGCTTCGCGATCTCGACGTCGGCCGCGTCGAACCGATCGAGCTTGAGCAGCAGGATCGCGCGCTGGCGCAGCACGCGAGCGCTGCGATCGCCGGCGGTGCCGAGGTCGCCGAGCTGCTCGAGCGCGCCCGCGGTGTCGCCTGCGGCCGCCCGCTTCGTGGACTGGTCGAGGGCGGCGGCGAGGCCGAGCTGCTCGTCGAGATCGTCGAGCTTGCGGACGAGCGCGGCGGCCTCGCGCGCGCTCGGCTCGTGGATCTTCGCCGCGAGCTCCGCGAGCAAGCGGATGCGAACGGCCGTGTCGCGCGCGCCGAGGGCGGCCGCGAGATCGCCCTTCCACGACGCGTCCACCCGGATCGCCGGTGGCGCGAGCGGCGCCTCGCCAGTGCCGATGGTGGGCAACAGGGCCGACAGCTGCGTGCGCGCGAGCTCGAGCAGATACGGCTCGGGGCGTGCCACGGTGGTCATGCGCTCGGCGATGCGCTCGAACGCGTCGCGGATCCGGCCCTCGGCGAGCGCGGTGTCGATGTCCTTCCGCGCCGCTTCGAGCACGGCGGTCTCCACATCCTGTGCAAGCGGGCGGAGCACGGCGAGATAGATGCCACGCGTGCAGCGCTGGAACGCGAGCTTGAACGCGCCCTGCGCGTCCTTGCGGCGATCGGCCGCGAGCAGCGCGAGACCGCGGACATACTCGAGCGCCGCATCGCTCGACGTGCTCGGCAACTTCTCGAGCGCGGGCACCGCCGACGCACGAGCACCTGCGATGAAGCTCGCCATCGCGCCCGGATCGGCCTTCCCGAGGATCTCCAGCCCGACGAGCTCGAGCGCGA
>JAYVLW010000767.1:0-4865 GCA_043759315.1 Myxococcales bacterium | reverse complement strand
CTTCGCGAGCGTGCAGAACAAGCTGCACTGGGCGATCACCGGACAGACCGCCGCGGAGCTGATCTACGCGTCAGCCGACGCAACCAAGCTGTTCATGGGGCTCTCGACCTGGAAACACGCGCCGCGCGGCAAGATCCTGAAGGCCGACGTGACCATCGCGAAGAACTACCTGAGCGAGGCGCACGTCAAGGAGCTCGACCGCATCGTCTCCGCGTACCTCGACCTCGCGGAGAACCGAGCGCAGCGCGGCATCCTGATGAGGATGACGGACTGGGCGACGTTCTTGGTTCGATTCCTCGAGCTGTCGAGCTACCCCATCCTCACCGACAAGGGGAAGGTCGGTGCGCTCGAGGCCAAGCTCAAGGCCGAGGGGGAGTACGAGGTCTACCGACAACGGCAGGACGCCGAGTTCATCTCGGATTTCGATCGCGTGGTCGAGGAGACGAAGCGGCTCGAGAGCCGCGATCCACCGAAGGCGATCAGGTCGAGCACGGCGAGCTCCTCGGGGCCTCGCCGCGAACGCACACCTAGCAAGTCAGCCGGTCGACGGAGAAAGAAGCCGTGACGACCCGACGCTCGAAGCGCGATCCAAGTCGCGTGCGGCTGCAGCCGGCCGATGCGTTCGATCTGATTCGCTGGCTCGCCCGGAGCCAGAGCGATCCGCGCAAAGCGGTCGCCGAGCTCGTCCAGAACGCGATTGACGCCAATGCCCGGACGATCGCGATCGAACGCCGCCGCCGAGGTCGCAGAGCCGTGCTCGTCGTGCGCGACGACGGCGAGGGAATCCGACCGCACGAGGACCGCGAGACGGCACTCCGATACATCGCGACGCACATCGGCCGCTCGCACAAGCGGAACCTGTCCCCTCGAGAGCGTCACGAACAGATCGTCGCCGGGCAGTACGGAATCGGACTCCTCGGGTTCTGGTCGATCGGCCATCGGATGGAGATCCGCTCGCGGGTCGGCGGCGGAGCGATCTGGACCCTGCGCTTGATCGAGGACGAGCCGCGCGCAGAGGTCGCGCCGGCACCTCCGGCGATCGACGTCCCCGAGACGTTCACGGAGATCGTGATCAGCGAGCTGCACGCCGCGGCGTCACGGCCCCTCGCGACGCGCCGGTTCGCCGAGTATCTCGGCGCCGAGCTCCGTGGCCCGCTACGTGCCAGCGCGGTCCAGCTCGAGCTTCGCGAATATGATCTGCGCGGCCAGCTCGTCGAGCGGAACGCGGTCGTTCCCCGTCGCTTCGAAGGGCTGCGGCTCGATGTTCCCCCGCAAGTCATCCTTCACGGCTATCCGCCGATCGAGGTCGAGCTCTATCACGCAGGCACCGCGGCGACGGGCGTCGAGCTGACGTGCGCGGGCACCGTGATCTGCGACCGGATTGCCGACCTCGCCGCCCTCGGCCTCGATCGCGCGCCGTGGACCGATCCGGTGCTCGCGGGAACGATCGAGTTCGCGGCGTTGTCGGTGCCGCCGGGGACCAGGCGCGGCGTGACCCCCGACGCAGCCGCCGACGCATTCGTTGCAGCCCTCGACCAGCTCGCTCCGCTGGTCCAGGCCGCGCTGGATCGCCAGGCGGGCCAGCGCCATGCGGCGTCCGAGCGGCAACTGATGGTCGACCTCCGCCGCGCGTTGCGCGGATTGCGCGAGCGCATCCCTCACATCGGGATGCCCGCGCAGTTGCCGGGCCGCGGCGGCGCAGGGAGCGATCGCATGGCGGATCCGCTGGGCGCACCGTTCACCGCTGGGAGTGCGGCTGCACCGCCGCCGCTCGAAGCCGAGCCACCGCCCGCTGAAGACGACGAAGCAGAAGATCAGCCCCCGGTACCGCACCTCTTGCCGCCGGGACCCGCGCACCACGTCCGCATCTCACCCGATCCGATCCGGATCTGGCCCGGGGGCAAGCGCCGTGCACGCGCGATCGTGTTCGACATTCACGGGCAACAGATCGCGGCGCAGACCACCTGGACTGCAAGCTCGTTGCACATCACGATCGATGGCGATGGTGCGGCGCGCGTGATCGGGCTCTCGGAGCTCACAGACAACGGTTCGTTCACCGTGACCGTCGTCGCAGAGGCCAACGGCGGCGGGTCCTCGACGGTGGTCGAGATCGCGATCGTCGATGGACCGCCGGCCGGTGGCCCGGGCGCGGGCATTCCTGAGCCAGTCCTGGTCGACGAGCCCGGACTTTCGTGGCGCAGTCGACTCTCGACGGGCGGATGGCACGTCAACATCGGGCACCCCGACTACCTCGCACTCGCACCCGACGCGCGGGCTCGGCTGCGCTACATGGTCGCGCTGTTCGCGAAGGACCTGACGGTCTCGGCGACGCATCCCGCGAACGAGGGTGTCCTCGATCAAATGATCGATGTGATCGCCCACGCCGAGCGGAACTTGCTGCGGACGCCGCGGTGAAGGTGAATCGGTAGACGCGATGGGCAGGTATTGTTGGAGCTGCGGCGGTTGTCGTCCCAACGAACGCTTCTCCAGAAGGAGCGGACGTCGCGGCGTTTGCCGTGAGTGTCATCGACTCGGACCGGCGGAGCTCGCGTATCGACAGTCGATTCGCGACATCGATCGGGCGCTCCGTTTCGGGGTAACGATCCCACGTCGTCAGCGCGGGCTCGTCGAGAGTTTCCTGGCGCACAGCGATCCGCGGGTCCGCGAGTACGCCAGCGCAGTCATCGCGCGGGATCGAGAAGAACGTGCGGAGTTTCTGCGGCTCGTCCAAGACGACGAGTCCCGGCGAGAAACGACAGCCCTAGCGATTCCGCCCACCGTCGATCCGAATAGTTCTTACGATTGGCTCGATGACGGCGAGGACATTCCATTCTGATCAGGCGTCGCAGCAACGTGCGCGCAAGCCCGCGAGACTCCTCCCCACCACCTCACACCACCAAGATGCTCCGAGGTGCACCGTGTTGCACTCTCAACCGCGCGAAGCCACTGATCTCCCGTGTCAGCAGACACGTTGCCAAGGTTGACGTCGAGGGTTCGAATCCCTTCTCCCGCTCCATCGTTAGCTGATCGGTCGATCCGCTCCACACCACTTTGCCCACCAGGGAAGAGTGCAACCGGTGCACGGTTTCACCATGGGCTTCGAGGATCGCTACCAGCGCGTACCTCGTGACGACGTCACGGTAAGGCGGCGCCTACGTGATCCACGCGCGCAACGGAGGTGTCGGTGTTGCGGTCATGGAAGACGGCTGTACAGGCTCCAACTTCATCGAGAGAAGTTCGGCAGCCACTATTTGTTCGTCGAATACGACTGGGACCAAGGGCCACCGCATGGGACCGCGATTCCATTGGCTGCGGTCGATGACGAGCCGCCCGATGATCTCAAGAGGGGCCGGAGTAGGATTCCGGGACGCGGCGGTTCTACCTGGTCAAGGCACGGTCGCTTTCCCCATGCCCGCGAGCGCCGCCTTCAGACGCGCGCTCTTCAGCAACGTCTCGGCACTCGTCGTGCCCAGCGTCGGCTCGGACCACGCCCACCCCTTCTTGTCGTCCCACCTCGCCGTCGAGATGCCGGTCAGGGTGGAGCCCCATACCAGACCCTCTGCGGTCAGCGTCGCGGAGTGATCGGCTCCCTCGGCACTCACCTTCGCGTCCTTCACTTGATCGAGCCAAGGCATGGTGAAGAAGTCGATCGAGAAACCGAGGTCGTAGCCATTGCCATGATTGTTGACATGCACACCGGCGCCGTCGGGAAACACCATCTTGCGCGGGCCTGCGGGGAGATCCTGGACCATGGCGATCGCTTGCTCCTCGCTCGTGCCACCGTTCGCGATGAACGCCGTGTCGATCGCCGAGCCGGTCGTGTGCACGCTGCCGCCGTATCCCGGGTCGCCGCGCACGAACATGCCCATACTCAGCACCACGCGTTTCTTGCCGATGCCGGCGGTGCACCAGCGCTCGATGCGCGTGCGCACGAGGCCCGCGAGGGTGGTGAGAATCGTCGACTCGGCAATCTCGACGTCATAGCTGCCGGCCGTGCCCTCGATCTTGATGCCCCGCTTCGCCGCGGTCTTCTTGCCCGCATCCTCCTTCGCCTTGTTGGGCACCCCTTCCTTGGAGTGGATCGTGTTCGAGGTGTTGTCGATGAACTGCTGGAGCTGCAGCCTCGCCGGCTCGTACGAGATGTGAACAAATCCCGCGTTGACCGCCGCCATGATGAACGCCGCGGTGCCCGTCGGTCCGCGTGTCCCGACCGGGGTCATCTTGAGCACGTTGTCTGCGTCGGCGAGATCGTTCTTGCTCGCTGGGGCGTGTGTCGTCTTCGCCGGAGCCGCGTTCGCCTGCGACGAGAGGTCGAGCTCGGGTTCATCGGTGCTCCCGAGATCGCCGGTTCCGGGCGTGTTCGCTGGCGTCACGGTGGGCGCGACCGTCCGCTGGCTCGCCAACACCTCGGCGACGAAGCGATTGCCGAACGTCCGGTGGAGCAGCGTGAACATCGCCTCGGCGCGTGCCGGCTCGCGCGCGAGGAGCGTTGCCACCTCGTGCGGATCCGGGCGCCCATTCGCGATGAGCTCGTGCAGCGACGGCGGAGCGGCAGTGGTGGCTTCTTGCTGCGGTTGCTCGTCTACCTCCGGAGACGGCGCCTGGTCGTGAGCTGTCGGTTCGCGTCCCATGTTGTCTAGAGAGGAAGGCTCCGCGGGCAAGTCGCATCTCCATGAGTATGCGGACTTGCGCCGCTCGGCGTGGCGGCGCCGCCGCACGCGTCATCATCCCCGCTTCGATTTGGATTTCCTTGGACGGGCGAGCTTGCTAGGTTGTGCACCACTTGGCTGGCTGACCCGATGGTCGCTGGCTACCTGCCGCCTCCGCGGTGCCCATTTCGGGCGTGTGCGGCGGTGGCAGCTGGT
>JAYVLW010000766.1:0-14806 GCA_043759315.1 Myxococcales bacterium | reverse complement strand
TGAGCGGAAGTCCCATGGCGAGGAACTCCATGAAGACCATCACGCAGATCGGCGCGAGGACTCTCCACAACGGTGTCGTGGAGGATCTGGGTTCCATCGGTGCGGTGGCGGAATCAGGATGCGAGAGCGTTGCAGTAGTCATGACGTAACTCCTTCGACTCGGGCTCAGCGTCCGGCGGGGATCAGCGCGGCGGTTGCGAGGGCCGCGAGATACAACCCAGAGCCGTAGACCACGTGGGTCACCATGCTCTTGACGCTGTTGAAGAGCGGCCTCGGAGTCTTCGAGGACGCGATTCCTGCTCCGAACGCCGGTTGCAGGATGAACAAGGGCGCCACCACCGAGACGATCCCGATGAACAGCGCGGGAACCAGCGACGGCGAGTGCGCCCACCCCACGCCGAACGTGGCGAGCAGGAGCGCGGCGAACGTGATGCCGATCGAGTAGTGCGCGATCCATCCGATCAACGACTCACCTCGAACCGGCGCGGCCTTGGCGATGCTCGCGTGCATCCATGTTCCTCGGGGAACGTGGCCGATCCATCGCCCGAGCAGCGCGAAGTTCAGAGACGGGATTCCAAGACGCCTCAGCACGAAGGCCCAGACGTCCATCACGACGGTGGCTCCTGCGCCGATCAGGATCGCGCGCAGCGCGAACTCCAAGTTCTCGTTTATCGCCATTGCCTCAGCAAGGTGGTGCGCGGAGCCGCGACAATCCAATCGTTGTTCCGGAGGTCAGTCCTCGGTTCCGCTGAGGGCGACGACCGTCCGGACAACTGACCGCCACTCGGACACGTGTCCGGGTGCCGACGACCGAAGTCCGCGAATCGATGACTTTCGAACGCGGCACGACCGGTGCTCGTGGTGCTTCGAACAAACCAACTCAACAACCGCTCAGGAAAGAGAACTCGCCATGAAGAACAGCACCATCGTCACCTTCTCCCTCGTCACCACCACCATCCTCGTCGCCGGCATGGCCACCGCTCTGGCGGACGGCAATGACGCCTCGACCACCCGCCTCGCCATGTCGCCCCCGAGCAACACGCTCGAGATCGCAGTCGCCGGCGTGTACTCGCAGGGCACCGGGCAGCTCGGCGGCGACATGCAGTCTTTCGAGGACTACGCCGGCCCCGGTGGCGGCGCCGAGATGTCGGTCGGCTGGCGCGCAACGCCGAACCTCCTGCTCGGCGGTTACGCGACCCTGTCGGGCTTCAGCAACGACGCCGACAAGAACAACGGCGCGATCACGGCGTCGGCTGGCTACAAGGCCGACTGGCACTTCCTCCCGGCCGCATCGGTCGACCCGTGGGTCAGCGTGGGCGCCGGTCTCAAGTTCATGGGGATCGAGGACGGCGCGACCGACCGCGCTCTCACCGGTGCCGAGGCGCGGATTCAGATCGGCGCGGACTACCGCATCAGCCCCTCGTTCGCGTTCGGTCCCGTGATCGGCGCAGGCGCGACGATCTACACGCACGAGTACGACGACACGATGTCAGACGAGGCGCAGGAGATTGACGACAAGAAGGTCAACTGGAGCTTCTCGGCAGGCCTCCAGGGTCGGTTCGACGCATTCGGAAGCAATCGCTGAGGTCAGCCCTCGCTTCTGCTGAGGGCGCGTGCCGCAGGCCTGTCCCGCAGACCATGTATACGGGCTGTCATGGAATCCACCGGCTCGGTTGATCACGAGCTGTGGCAGAGCCGGCTGTCGCGTTTCGGTCGCGTGCTGGCGATCGTCAGCCTGACGTACCTGGTGGTAACGATCACGTTCTCGATCTGGCTGCGCCAGCCGATGTTCGACAGCGCCAAGCTGGTCCCTCCGACGCTCGCGACCGCGGCATTCACGACGCTGTGGCTGCTGTTGCGCGGAGCGGCCTCCGCGCTTCGTCCGTGCCGTCGAGCTGTCGACCTTGTTCGTCGGCAGCTCCGCGCTGGCGGCCATGGCGCTCATGATGCCGTTGGTCGCTGCACCCGAATCGATCGTGCGCGGCGCGCTCACCTACGTGCTGCTCGTCTACGCGGTCTATGTGTCGTCTACGGTGCGGCGCACGCTGGTCGTCGCGTTGCTGATGACCTTGCCTCTCGTCACTGCGGAGCTCGAAGCGCTGCTGCTCTCGTGTCTCGAGAAGCGGCCCGAGGATCGGCCAGCGTCAGCGCAGGTATTCTGCGATCGATTGCAGGCGTGCGCTGCGTTTGGGCGCTGGACCAACGCACGGGCCGCGAAGTGGTGGGCTCGCCAACGCCACGAGCGGAGGTCGGGTGTCGCGGGGCGCGGCGGCTCGGGTGACGCGCTGGCCGGCAATCTCACCGTCCACCGCTGACACGGCTGCGACGATAGTCCGGACACCTGACCGCGGTCACGGACAGGTGTCCGGGTAGCTGACGCCGAAGTCCGCGAATTCGCGCTCCGAGGGGCGGCACACCGGCTGCTCATGGACAGCGCATGCATCACCTTCGCTCCACGCTGTCCGCTTTTCTGTTCGCAGCGCTCGTCACGGGTGCTGCGGCCCGGGCTGAACTCGCCCCTCCGACACCCCCCACGATCGCGACCTTCGTTGACGCCGAGTATCCCGCCGCCGCACAGGATGCAGGTCGCGAGGCTTCGGTCGAGCTCGAGATGACCGTCGGAGCCGACGGGCACGTTGTCGAGGCTCGCGTCGTCACGCCCGTCGGTGACGGCTTCGACGAGGCCGCTCTCACGGCAGCTCGCCAGTTCGTATTCGCCCCCGCGACCAAGGACGGACAGCCGATCGCCGCGCGGATTCGCTACCGCTACGTGTTCACGCCCAAGCCGAAAGTCGTTGCGCCGGCTCCCGTCGTCGTAGGTCGCATCGAGGGCAGTATCCTGTCCCGAGCGGATAGTGAGCCGCTCACCGGCGTCGATGTCGTCGTGAAGGGCGATGACGGCGGCGTTCATCGAGTGACCACCGACGAGACGGGTCGCTTCGCGATCGATGACCTCCCGGCGGGGCGCTACCACATCGCGATCGACGCACTCGACCATGCAGCATTCGCACAGGACGAGGACGTGATCGCTGGCGAATCCGCCGAGGTGACGTATCGCCTGAACCCTGCAACGACGCGCGAGGACACCGGTTCGTACGGAGCGGTCGCGACGATCGAGGCGCCGGCCCGCGAGATCACCCGCCGCACGCTCGAGGGCAGCGAGCTGACAAAGATCGCCGGCACCCGCGGCGATCCGCTCCGCGCCGTGGAGTTGCTGCCGGGGATTGCTCGGCCGCCGAGCGGGCAGGGCATGCTCATCGTGCGCGGCAGTGCGCCAGAGGACAGCCAAGTGTTCCTCGACGGAGCACCGGTGCGGCAGCTCTATCACCTCGGCGGACTGACGAGCTTCGTCAATGGCTCGCTGTTGAAGCGCGTCGAGCTGTTTCCGGGGAACTTTTCGACCCGGTACGGCCGCAAGATCGGTGGCGTCATCGAGGCCGAGCTGCGCGATCCGCGCACCGACCGCTTTCACGGTGCCCTCGACCTCAACATGGTCGACGTCTCGGCGCTGGCCGAGGGGCCCATCAGCGACAAGTGGTCGTTCGCACTCGGTGGACGCCGCAGCCATATCGACGCCTGGATCGGTCCTCTGCTGCGGGCGACCAGCACGCCGGTCGCCGCAACGCCCGTCTACACCGACTGGCAAGCGATGGCCGTGTACAAGGCCAACGCGAACAACAAGGTGCGGGTGATCGGTTACGGCAGCACCGACCGGCTCGAGGTCGTGATCGCCAATCCGAGCGGCGAATCGACGGAACGCGATCGCATCGGCGTCAATGGCCAGTTCCATCGCCTGCGCGTCGATTGGAACCGAACCTGGCCCGGCCTCGAGCAAACGATCTCGTTAACCGGCGGAACGAACCGCTTTGTCGTGAATGCCTCCGAAGTCCTGCAGGGCGGCATCGACAGCGTCGAGTTCTTCGGTCGCGCCGACTGGCGCGCGCCGGTCTCGAAGTACCTGCAGCTCGGGTGGGGCCTCGACATCCACGATGTCTACGGGGACATCTGGTACGAGGGCCCGCACGTCCCGCAAATCGAGGGCAACCCCGACAAGAGCTTCATGCCTGATCGCTTCAACGAGGTGCGCGTTGACGAGAAGGACCGCACCTGGTTCCGGCCCGCGGCGTACGCCGAGGCCACTCTCACTCCCATCAAGGCGTTCGCGGTCACCGGCGGCGTTCGGGTGGATCACTTCTCCGACATCTCGAAGTGGACGGTCGATCCACGCGTCTCGGGCCGCTACGTCCTCGGCGAGACGACGTTCAAAGGCGGCATCGGGCGGTTCTCTCAGCCACCCATGGAGGAGGAGTCGATCGCCGCGTTCGGTAACCCCGGCCTGCGTACGCAGCAAGCGATGCACTACGGGCTCGGCTTTGACCACAAGCTCGACGAGCGCGTGTCGTTCGGCCTCGAGGGCTACTACAAGAGCCTCGACAACATGATCGTGGAGGCGCCGTCGGGCATGAAGGTCAACGCGGGTCGCGGTCGGATCTACGGCGCCGAGGTCGCGGCGCGGTGGGCGCCCGGCGGGCGGTTCTCTGGATTTCTTTCCTACACGCTCTCGCGCAGCGAGCGAAACGACGCCGGCATGTGGCGCCTGTTCGACTACGATCAGACGCACATCCTCACGGTCTCGAGCTCGGTGAAGCTCGGCCGTGGCTGGGAAGTGGGTGGGACGTTCCGCCTCGTCACCGGCAACCCGGAGAGCCCGGTGACAGGCAGCGTCTACGACGCCGATATCGATTCATATCGCGCGCTGTACGGCGCCGTGAACAGCGCGCGGAACACGCCATTCCACCGGCTCGACCTCCGCGTCGAGAAGCAGTTCAGCCTCGCGGGTCATCCGTGCGCCGCCTACCTCGATCTGCAGAACGCCTACAACCACGCCAACCGCGAGAGCACCGACTACAGCTTCGACTACACGAAGCGCAGCGATATCCCCGGCCTTCCGCTCATTCCGAGCCTTGGCATCAAGGGCGAGATCTAGACCTCGATTCGACAAAGGAGATCACCATGAACAAGCTCATCCCGCTCCTGCTGCTCGTGACCACCGCGTGCACCTCGTCCCTCGATCCTGCGACGCTGATCGCTCGCGATCGCGTGCTCGGCGCGAAGGTCACCGTCGATGTCGATCCATCTCGCGCGTGGCCGGCACCCGGCGAGCACGCGACCGTCACTTGGCTCACGGCGTCGCCGGGCAATACGCCCAACTTCTCGTGGACGCTCGTCGCATGCCCGGCCGCCACCAATAGCGGCTTTCCTCTCTGCGATGGACCGATCTTTGCGCACTCCGAGTCGAGTGGCCCCGTGCCGATGATCCAGCTCGCGATTCCGGACGATATGGAAGCCGACACGCTCGCAGTCCTCGGCGCGATCTGCGCGAGTGGCACGCCGGAGATCGACTCGACCACGTTCAAGGCCTCTTGCGACGATGGCTCGCTCGCGGACCTCGTCTCGCAGCATGTCTTCGTCGCACACGACGGCGCGACCAACCACCACCCGGAGCTCGGCGGCGCTCCATTCTCGCTCGCGGGAGCCGCGTGGGAGCCGAGTAGCGAGCCAGGTTGCGACGGCCTGCCGGAGATCGCCGCTGGTTCCGAGGATGTCCTTGTCGGCGTCGAGATCGACGCCTCGGCGCGCGAGACGTTCTCCATCGCTGGCGAGCCCATGCCGTGGCGCGAGGAACTGCAGCTCTCTCCATTCGCGACCGCAGGCGAGGTCTCGCAGCGCTATGCGTACGTCGAGGCTGATGACACGCGTCTCGTCTCGCCGGTCAACGTGCAGTGGACCGCACCCAGCGCAGACGAGGTCCCTGCTGAGGGGCTGCGCGTGACGTTCAGCTTCGTCGTCCGTGACATGCGCGGCGGCGTCGACGCGGCGACGCGCGCGCTGTGCGTCAGGTGATCGAGACCGCTATTCGCGGTAGCGTGGGCCACTTGGAACATTCGGGCCCACCCGGCAGGAGCGCGGCGTGAACAGCGCGCTCTGGTTGATCGCGGCGCTTGGTGTCGCGTGCCTCGGACTGGCGCTCAAGTACGCGATCGCGGCACGGCGTCTACGCACACTGACCCTCGCGATCAAGTCGCTCGCAACCGGTGGCGATTCACCGGCGCCGGGCGACTCCGAGCATGCGGAGGTGTTCCGGATCGCGCGCGAGCTCGCCGACGCGCGGCGCAGCGACCGCGCGACCGCCGCCGAACGGGAGGCGTTGCTTCGCGCCGCGCTCGAAGCGGCGCCGTCGGCGATCGTGATGTTCTCCGATGTCGGCCGCATCTCGCTCGCGAACGCGGCCGCCCGCGAGCTGTTCTTCGAGAACCGCGATCCGCAGGGCGAGAACTTCATGGCGATGCTCGGTGGCGCGCCGGATGCTCTGCGTCGCTCGCTCCTCAGCGATGGCGACGAGCTGTTCTCCGTCGACGATGCTCACGGCGAACGCCAGACTTACAACCTCGCCAAGCGGCGATTCGTGGTCGACGGCGAGTCCATGGTGCTCGTCCTCGTGAAGAACCTGTCGCGCGAATTGCATCGCCAGGAGGCCGACGCGTGGAAGCGGATGATCCGCGTGTTCTGCCACGAGCTCAACAACTCGCTCGCGCCGATCTCGAGCCTCGTCCACACCGGCAAGCTGGTCGTGGAGGGGTCGGCGCTCGCCCCTAAGCTCGACCGAATCTTCGCGACGATCGCCGAGCGGACCGAGCATTTGCACGGATTCCTCGACGGCTACGCGCAGTTCTCGCGGCTGCCGATACCGCGGAAGGTCGACGTCGAGTGGCGCCCGTTCGTGGACCGTCTGCTCGCGCTCTACCCGACGGCTCGACTCGAGGGTGACCTGCCTACAGAGCCCGGCTGGTTTGACCCCGCCCAGCTCGAGCAGGTTGCGATCAACCTCTTGAAGAACGCGAGCGAATGCGGTGGAGCGGCCGACGCTGTCACTCTCGCAGTCACGTCGCTCGGGGCCCGCGGTGTTCGGCTCACGATCGCCGACCGAGGTCCGGGCATGAGCCCCGAGGTGATGGCGAGCGCGCTCGTGCCGTTCTACTCGACGAAGGAGCGCGGCTCGGGACTGGGCCTGACGCTGTGCCGCGAGATCGTCGAAGCGCACGGCGGCGCGCTGCGACTCGAGAACCGCTACGGCGGCGGTCTCGCTGTCCATGCTCGCCTCCTGCACCGAAGCGCGCCGCTCGACGCCGACGTTGGCAAGCTGACGCTCACCCGCAGCTGACCGGACACCCGGCACCCGGACACTTGTCCGCCTGTTCGCGGACACGTGGCCGGACATCGCTCGGAACCTGACCAGCGAACGCGGGGTTAGCTCGGCACAGCCGCTGCACAAAGGCAGGTCGAACCTCAAACTCCGAAAGGCTCTTCGATATGGACCTCCAAGCTCGACTCACGGACTTCGCAATGAACGGCGCTGAATGGGTGATGTGGCTGCTCGTCGCCCTTTCGATCATCGGTTTCGCGATTGCGACCGAGCGCGCGTTCGCGCTTGTTCGCACCCGCGATCACGTCGGTGCGCTCGGCATCGACATGATGAGACTCCTCAAGCGTGGCGACGTCGAGGCCGCGAAAGTTCGGCTCGCGCGCTCGCCGTCGTTCGAGGCGAAGGTGGTCGCTGCCGGCCTTGCACAAGCGCAGAACGGCCCACAGGCCGCCGAGGAGGGGATGCTCGGTGCCGCCCAACTCGCGAAGCTGCAGATGGAGAAACGGCTCAGCTTTCTCGGAACGCTCGGCGCCAACGCACCGTTCGTTGGCCTGCTCGGAACTGTGATCGGCATCGTCCGCGCGTTCGCGCTCCTCGACCAGAGTGCCGGCAAGGTCACCTCCGGACTGATGTCAGAGGTTGGCGAAGCGTTGGTCGCGACCGCGATCGGCATCCTCGTCGCATTGCCCGCCGTCGCCTTCTTCAATGCGTTCCAGCGCGTGATCAAGGCTCGCCTCTCGCGCGCCGATGCTCTCGGTCGCGAGCTCCTCGCGCAGCTCCACGCCCCCGCGTAACTCGTCCTGTACTCAAGGAGAACACCATGGCCGCTCGCGCTCTCGACGACGACGACATGATCACCGGCATCAACGTGACGCCGCTGGTCGACATCACCCTCGTGCTGCTCGTGGTCATGATGATCACGGCGAGCTACGTCGCCTCCAAGACGATCCCGATGGAGCTGCCGCGGAGTGCCACCGGCGAGACGACACCCGTCGTGCTCGCGGTGTCGATCACCTCCACCGGTCAGCTCTTTCTTGACGCCGTGCCCATCGACGAGGCCGGCCTGCGCGGACGCATCATCGACGCACGAGCGCACAAGCACGAACCGCAGGCGATCATCGCGGCCGACGGGCGCACGCCCCACGCGCGGGTGGTCCATGTGATCGACGTGCTGCGGCAGGAGCAGGTCACGAAGTTCGCGATCAACGTCGAACCCGAAGGCGAGCGCCGTTGAGATGTGGAACGAATCTACATCGCCCCTGTTCCTCGTCATGGTCGCGGCCAGCATCCTCGCGCACGTGACAGTCATCGCGGTGCTCTCGCCGGCAGATACGCCGATGCGCGAGACCGCGGCCCCGCCCGTGTTCATCGCGATCGAGGCGGCGCCGCCCCCAACTCCGGCTCCGCCGCCGGCACCCGTACCGCCTCCGGCGAAGGAGCTGCCTCCGACGCTCGCCGCCCGCCCGACGGCACGCATCCCACGGCCTCCCGCGCAGCGCGTTGCTGTTCGCCCGACCGTCGTGACCGCGGAACCGCGGCCGGCCGCTGCCGCCGAGCCCGCCGACTTCTCGGGCGTCACTCTCACCAATGAGGGGGCAAGCTGGTCATCTCCTGTCGGCGACGGTTCGCCGCTCAGGGGTCCGATGGGTCCGCCGGCCCCAGCGGGCATTACGCGCACGCGCACTACGACACCCTCGACAGGCGGCGGCACCGGCGATCGCATCGTCGCTGTCGGTGACCTCTCGCGGCCACCGCGCGCTCCGAACCTCGACACCCAGCTCGCCGCGAACTATCCCCAGGAAGCTCGCGTCGCGGGAATCGGGGGCACCGCGGTGATCAGAGCCCGGATCCTCGTCGACGGTCGCGTCGGTACGACCTGTGTCGTCTCGGAGAGCGTGTCCGGTTTCGGCAAGGCCTGCCAGCGCACCCTCGCCGGATCCCGCTGGCAACCACCGCTCGACAAGAACCAGCAAGCCGTGGCGACCGACCTCGCATACAAGTGCACCTTTGCGGTCGACCGCTGAAAGCGCGTATGGTGCGAGCGCCATGAAGGTCCTCGTCGTTGATGACCAGCGTGCGATCTGCACCGCGCTCGAAGTGCTGTTCGAGCATCACGGTATCGAGACGCTCGTCGCCGGCGGGCCGTCCGAGGTACTCGACCTGATCGCAACCGAAGACATCGGGGTCATCGTTCAGGACATGAACTTCACCGCGAACAAGACGTCCGGTGAAGAGGGCGTCGCGCTGTTCCGCGCGATTCGCGCGCTCGATGGCGAGCTGCCCGTGATCCTGATGACGGCTTGGACCTCGCTCGAGACGGTGGTTGCCCTCATCAAGGAAGGGGCCGTCGACTACTTCGCCAAGCCATGGGACGACCACAAGCTCGTCACGACGGTCAAAAACCTCCTCCAGATCCGCGAGCTTGCTCGTGAAAACACGCGGATGCGTGCCCGTAGCCGCCGAGCGCGCCAGGGCGTCGAACTGCGACACGACCTGTGCGGCCTCGTGTACTCGAGCGAAGCCATGCACGGAGTGGTCTCGCTCGCGGTCAGCGTCGCGCCCTCCGATGCGCCGATCTTGATCACGGGACCCAACGGTGCCGGCAAGGAGAAGCTCGCGGAGATCGTGCAGGCGAACTCGCGCCGCCGCGGTCGTCCGTTCGTGAAAGTCAACGCGGGTGGTCTACCCGATGAGCTGCTCGAGGCCGAGCTGTTCGGCGCCGAGGCCGGCGCATACACCGGCGCGACAAAGCCACGAGTCGGCCGGTTCGAGGCAGCCCATGGCGGCACACTGTTTCTCGACGAGATCGGAAACCTCTCGATGGTCGGGCAACAGAAGTTGCTGCGCGTCCTGCAGACCGGTGAGTTCGAGCGACTTGGTTCGAGCGCCACCCGCAAGGTCGACGTCCGGATCATCAGCGCGACGAACGTCGATCTCTCACGCGCGATCGCCACCGGGGCGTTCCGCGAGGATCTCTACTTCCGGCTCAACGTGATCGAGCTGCGCGTTCCCCCACTAGCCGATCGCCCCGACGAGATCCTCGCGCTTGCCGAGCGGTTCATCGCCGGATTTGCGCGAGACGGCAGCACTCCGGCGATCCTCTCGTCCGCCGCACGGGATGCTCTGCTCGCTCACGAGTGGCCGGGCAACGTGCGCGAGCTCCAGAACCGGATCCAGCGAGCCACGCTCGTCTGCACAGGTGGCACGATCCATCCCACCGACCTCGGCCTCGACGAGAAGTCTCGCTCGACTCGACAAGCGGAACCCGCGCAGGCGGAGAGCGCCAAAGAGCTAGGTCCCGAGCACGCGGCGATCGAGGAAGCCCTCGTGCGAGCGAAGGGCGTCGTGTCCAAGGCTGCGGCGGAGCTCGGCATGAGTCGCCAGGCGATGTACCGACGGATGAAGCGTCTCGAGATCGTGCTCGAACGCCGTCCGCGCTCGTAGCCGGATCACGGGACCTTCTGAGCCAGGGTGCTCCGGCCGCCGAGGTCGATCGCCATCGTCGCCGGTCCCACGCGGCTCTCGTCGGCCGCACGCGGCATTTCCTTCTGCGAAGCGCGCAGGGTCTGCCACCAGGCTCGAGCGACCTGCAGGTCGTTGCTCGCTGCGTCCTTGCACGCGAGCAGGCTCGCTCGAAGCACAGCTGCCGAGGCGGGACGCCCATCGCGATCCTTCGCGAGACAACCGAGCACGATCGCTTCGAGGTCCGCTGGAAGAGCCTTGCCCAGCCGCTCCGACGGAGGCACCGGCGTCTCGAGCATGTGCTTGCTACACACCTCGAGCACCGTCCCAGCCTCGAACACGTGGTGTCCCGTCAGCAGGAAGTACGCGACGGCACCGACCGCATAGACGTCCGAGCGTCCGTCGATCGTGTCGGGTTTCGAGATCGCCTCGGGCGCCATGTACAGCGGCGTGCCGGCGATCGTTTCGGTGGTCGATTCGGCAATGCCTCCTCCGAACTTCTTCACGAGTCCGAAGTCGACCACCTTCACGACATCGGGCTCGTCGGGCCGTTCCGTGAGGATGATGTTGGCCGGTTTGATGTCCCGATGGATCAGGCCGAGCGCGTGGGCTTCGGCGAGGGCGCCGCTGACCTGCGCGAGGATGTGAATCGCGCGCGCGGGCTCGACTGGCCCGTACTGATCCACGAGGCGCTGGAGATCCAGGCCATCCAGATACTCCATGACGTAGTAGAAGACGCCTTCTGCCGTTCGTCCGTAGTCGAAGATCGAGATCGTGTTCGGATGGACAAGGCGGCTCGTGAGCTGAACTTCGCGCTCGAAGCGCAGCAGATCGTTCTCCGTGGCGCGGTCCTTCAGCAGCAGCTTGATCGCCGCAGGCCGCCGCAGCATGGAATGGGTCGCGCGATAGACGACACCCATCGCCCCTTCGCCGACCTTCCGCTCCAGCACGTACTGCCCGAACCGCCGCGCCTCACGAACCTCCGCCCGCAGGCCATGGACCACCCTGGAGATGACCGTGCAGGTGATGACCGCGATCGTCCACATCATGATCAACGTAGACGGCAGCCATGGGTAGGCGCCCTGATCCGCATCGCGCCACGTGATCCCGCCGTCCCCCGTCGGCACGAGGATCGAGTTCAGGAGGATCTTCTCGGCCGCGACCAGACCGGTCAAGATGGCCGTGCGCCGAGATCGTGACGGGACCAGCGCGGCGCGGATCGCGAGGAACATCGCGAACGGTGCAAGATCGATCATGCAGATGTACGCATCCGCCATCAGCGTGCCCTCGGGGGTCACGAGCGCGTGACCGCGCACGAACCCCGCGAGCAGGTAGCGCGTGAGGAAGACACCGATGATTCCGCTGACCAACAGACCCGTGGTGTCGACCATCCGACTGAACCGCATGGACCGCTTGCCGCGGCGGCACAGTTGCCAGAGGACACCGTTGATGACGACGTTGCCCGCAGTGATCAAGAGGTCGATGCCCGGCTTCGCCATTGGTCCAGCGAGTCCGAGCACGGCGCCGGAAAACGTGAAGATGAACAGCACCTTCCAGAACAGCGCGAGTCGGGCCTGCAGAAAGGCCCGCGCTTCTTCGCTGTCCTCGGTGGTCGGTGAAGGCTGCTTCTTCGCCATGGGTGGCCCACTGCGCACGGCGAACGAGTGGTTCGCTTCCACAGTACCACCTGCGCCCTAGCGCCTCGGGCTCGGTGGTGATCGATGACGACGATCGAGGTCGAGACGGCGATCCTGCGCCTTCACCACGCAGAACACTGGCCCGTCGGCACGGTCGCGTCCCAACTGGGGATCCACACCGACGTCGTCCGGCGCGTGCTCGGCCTCGACGAGCCGTGGGTCCTTGCGGCCCCCCCCGCCGCCGACTGGTTGACGCGTTTCGACCGTTCGCGATTGACGTGCTGCAACGCTACCCGCGCCTGCGCGCGACGCGGCTCTACGACATGATGCGCGAGCGAGGCTTCGCGGGCTCGGTGCGCACCGTACGCGACTTCGTCGCGACGATCCGCCCGCCGCGTCGACGCGACGTGTTCTTGATGACCGCGACCGGCTCGCGCGCCCGCGGCCGAACCGAGCCCTGTCCGCGCGTGCGCACGAATCGTGCTACGGACAGCTACCGCGCTCGGTGCGACATTCTTCACATCATCGGTCCCCATCACACACGTCTCGTGTGTCGAGTTGGTTCGTGAAGCTCCGCGCCGTTCTCGGTCTGACCCGCGGATCGTTGCCGCGTGAGTCCTACGATGCGCTCTCCGCGTTTCTTGCGTTACCGATTTCGAGCCGGTGGCCGCACGCGCAGCGCGCGGTCGTGGGTCGACAGGGATGCCCGGCGGCCGAGTGCGAAGCGCTTCGTGCCGAGTTGCGGGAAGCGCGCCAGGCGATCTGCGATCGTGGAGCGTCCGTGTCCGTCGAGCGCGACGAGTGGCAAGCGCTCATCGACGAGTATCGCGCCGACGCGCCACTCGATGAGGATGATCTGATCCGGCTCGCGCTTGTTGGAGAGCTCGACGGGGTCAGATCGAGGATCGCTGCACTCGTCCCGGAGCTGCCCGGCAGCGTCGTCGGGCCACGATCGGCCCTCCCGCTCGTTCTCGACTGGGTCGTGAGCGGAACATTCGATCGGTCTGCCATCGCCGCGATCGTCGCGACCTTCGATGACGAATTCCAGCGCGGTCTGGTGCACCCGGACAACCTGGACAGCTGGCTGCTGTTCCTCGAGCCAGGATCGAGCGCGCGCCAGCACATCGGTGACCTGAAGACTTGGCTGAAGAAGACCAGGCGGGGCTGGCGTCGGGGAGAGGACGGCGACGCCGACGAGGAGATCGGTCGCGGGATCGAGAAGATCGCGTTGTTCGAGTCGATCGCAGCTGGGAAGGAGGTCGCTGCCGCGTTCGACAGGTATCTGCGCACCACGTTCGACTGGTGGCACCCCGCCGATGTGCTGTGCGCGGTCGCCGTCCGGACGCTGCTGCTCGAATCCGCGCTGGATCCGGGCCAGGCTCTCGCTCGCGTGCGGGCATTCATGCCCGATGCGCTCGATGCTCCTTCTGCGTCGCCCTTGAACGAGGACCCAGGTCTGCAGGCGCTCGATGCGATCGCGCGTGTCGTCGACCAGGGAAAAGGCTTGACGGTGTCGGTCACGCCGACGGGCGTCGAGCTCCGCGCGGCACCACAGGCCGTTGATCCCGACTTCTTCTGAGACGAGGTGGGGCATCCGGTGGTCCCGACCCGGGTGGATCGCGCGGAGTGACGTCTCGGCAGTAACCCTCGCCGGTTTGCATGACCGATAGCATCGTCGATCTCTGAGCGCCGACACGGCGGTCGGAGCGGGGACGATACTCCCCTTAGCTCACGAACAGGTAGTGGCTGTGGTTCTGCGCGTCGAGGACGTAGATGCCGTAGCCAGCACGCGTTCCCTGCCGAGTTGGAATCGCCCAGTAGATGAATCCGCCCGGGATCTTTGCCTGCGCCTTCACGACGGCGGAGCGGAGGTTCATGCCGGATGCCTGCACGAGCGAGAGGTCGCGCGACGCCTTCGTCACGTGCTCCTCGTCGGGCACGTCGAACTTCTCGTAGGACGGTGCGAACGTGGCGGCGGTCGGGGCACCGGCCAGCTCGCCCAGCTCGTTGCGCTCGGCATCGAGGCGGAAGTCCTTGACCGGATACAGCGACAGGCTCAGTTGGTTCGAGTGGTCGAGCTCGAACTTCGCCTCGATCATCTTGCCGTACTGCGGCTCGAGCTGGTCGATCGCCGCGAGCATCGAGATCTTCGATTGACGGACGACGGCGAGGTTGGTGCCGAGCTCCGGAGAGCGATCGTCGGTCGGCGAGGTCGGGCGTGCGCCCACGTCCTTCACCTGGCGCACGCGGCTGCCCTGGCCGTCGATGAACACGTACTGGCTCTCGCCGTCGTCATCGACCGCGTAGACGCCGTAGCCGGCGCGGCCGGCCTGCATCGTCGGGATCGCCCAGTAGACGAAGCCGAGGTAGTGACCACGTGCGATCGCGTCGCGCAGCGTGAGCTTGGACAGCTGGACGATCGTCAGATCGCGCGTTGACCGCGAGAGGTGCTCGAAGTCATGGAAGACCTCGAGGCCCGGTGCGAACGCCGTCGCGGTCGGGT
>JAYVLW010000765.1:0-4638 GCA_043759315.1 Myxococcales bacterium | reverse complement strand
CTCGGCATCGCCCAGCGCAAGAAGCGCGCGGGACGCGAAGATCGCGCGCTCGACGGCGACTGACTCGGCGCGCGTGGGTGGTCTGACGTCGACCGCGGTCGCGCGGGCTCAGCGGTCACGCAGCCTCGGATCGATCCACAGCAGCACGAGATCGGCGAGCAGGTTGGCGATCGCGATCGCGATCGCGGTGACCAGCACGGTCCCCAGGATCAGCGGCAAGTCGATCTCGAGCACGGCCTGGAGGACCTCGCGGCCGAGGCCGGGCCACGCGAAGATCGCCTCGACCACGACGGCGCCGCCGAGGAGCACCCCGAGATCGAGGCCGATCAGCGTGACCAGCGGCCCGAGAGCGTTGCGCAGCGCATGCTTCAACACGACCGTGCGCTCGGACAAGCCCTTGGCGCGCGCCGTGCGGATGTAGTCCGCGCCGAGCACATCGCCGAGCTCCGAGCGCACCGCGCGCGCGTAGTAGGCGACGCCGACGGACGCGAGCGTGCACGCCGGCAGGACGAGGTGCTTCAGCCGGTCGAGGCCGGGCTCGCCGTAGCCGCTGATCGGGAACCACCCGAACCGGTATGCGAACACATACAGGATCAGCGTTCCGAGAAAGAACTGCGGGGCGCTCTGCGCGAGCAGCGTGACCACGGTGGTCGCGCGATCGGGCCAACGTCGCTTCCGGACGGCGGCGAGGATACCGAGCGGCACGCCGATCAGGAGCTGCAGGAAGATCGCCGCGAGCGCGAGCTGCACGGTTGGCCAGATCCGGTCGGCGAGGATCTGCGTGACGGGCCGCTTGCTGCGGTAGCTCTCTCCGAGATCGCCCGTGACGACGTTGCCGATCCAGCAGCCATACTGCGCGAACACGCCGCGATCGAGGCAGTAGTGGGCGCGTACGCGCTCGACCGCTGCCTGATCGGCGTGCGGACCGAGGAGTGCCTTCGCCGGATCCGCGGGGACCGCGGCGGTCAGGAGGAAGGTGGCGGTGATCACGAACCAGATCACGACGAGCGCCCAGCCGATCCGGCGTACGACGACGCGGATCATCGCGGCACTCGCTCCCCGTGGGCGTCGAGATCGAGCCACGCATGCGTGTAATCGCGAACCCAGATCGGGTGCAGCTCGAAGCCTTTCACGTACGGCTGTGTGACCTCGGTGGTCACCGGGTGGTAGTCGTAGATCCACGGCGCGTCGTCGTAGAGGATGCGCTCGGCGCGCTTGTACATCCCCGCCCGCACTGCCGGATCGAGCTCGCCGCGCGCGGCGTCGAGCAACGCATCGAGCTCGGGGTTCGCGTAGCGGGTATCGTTCGTGGCGTTCGCGTCGGCGATCGCGCGCGAGTGAAAGCGCACGTCGAGGAAGTTCGTCGGATCCGGATAGTCGCCGATCCAGCTCGTGAGCGAGAAATCTGGACCATCCACGCTGCCGCTGATCGTCGACAGGGTGGCGAACGAGACCAGCTGGACGTTGACCACGAGACCGACGTCCTCGAGGTCTCCCTTGAGCGACGCAGCGAGCGCTTCGCCTTGCTCGTCGTTCTGGGTCACGTAGGTGAGCTCTGTGCCCGGCGCGACGCCCGCCTCCGCGAGCAGCCGTCGGGCCTTCGCCGGATCGTGCGGATAGGGCTGCAGCGTATCGTCGCGTCCGAGCATGCCGGGTGGAAGCATGCCGTGCGATGCGACCGCGGCCGTGTTGAGCAGCTTCACCGTGTGCTGCTTGTCGAGCGCGTAGTTGAGCGCCTGGCGCACGCGACGATCATCGAACGGCTTCCTGGTCACGTTCATCCGCGCACCGAACACCTGCATGAGTGCGGTCTGGTGAAGGTAGGGTCGCCACGCCGGCTGGTCGAGGATCCACACGTAGTCGGGCGCGGACAGCCTCTCGGCGCTGTCGAGCTCGCCGCGTTCGAACATCAGGAATTGCGTATCGCGCGGAACGTTCTCCAGGAGCTCGAGCCGGTCGAGGTACGGCAGCGACGGATCCCAGTAGTGGGGGTTCGGAACGAGCGTGATCTTCGTGCCCTCGTCCCAGTCGCCGCGCATGAACGGCCCCGAGGCGAGTGGATGCCGCCGGAGCTGGTCGCCCCATTGCGCGACCCACTCTGCGCGTTGCGGCGCGGCGAACTTCATCGTCAGGATGAACACGAACGACGGTGAGGGCCGGATCAGGCGGATCTGTAGCTCGCGTTCGGACACCGCGACGATCCCGGCGCAGTCGGTCGCCTTCCCCTCGAGCACGGCGCTCGCCCCGATGACGTCGACGAGGAAGGGCCCGAACGGCGAGTCGGCGGTGTGGAGGGCACGCTCGAGCGAGTACTTGAAGTCGCCGGCGACGATCGGTGTGCCATCCGCGTACGCGAGCTTGTCGCGCAGATAGAACCGGTAGGTCACCCCATCCGGGTCGAGCTGCCAGCGATCCGCGAGGTCTGGCACGAGCCGGGTGCTGTCAGGCGCGTACGTCACGAGCGTCGCGAACAGCGGCTGCGTGGCATAGGTCGAGACCTCGTCGTACGCGATCGTCGGATCGAGCGATCTGATCTGGTCCTTCGTGGCGAGGTGCAAGGTCCCACCCCGGTGCGGCGTGGTGGCGCCTGCCGCCTTCCATCGCGGATCGCGATCGGGAGCACCGCACGCACCCACGGCGAGCACGAGCGCGGCGATCCTCACGCGCGCTCCTTCGGATCGAAGACATCGCGCAGCCCCTCGCCGACGAGGTTGAACGCGATCACCGCGAGGAGGATCGCGATCCCCGGCGCGATCACGAGGTGCGGCGACGTGCGGTAGTACGGCCGCCCCTCGTAGAGCATGCGGCCCCAGGTCGGCGCGGGCGGGGCGGGTCCGAGGCCGAGGTACGACAGCGCGGCCTCGGCGAGGAGGTTCTGCGCGAACCCGAGCACCGCGACGACCACCATCACGCCCGCGAGGTTCGGCAGGATGTGGCGGACCATGATCCGCAGCGGGCTCGCGCCGAGCGCTCGTGCCGCGAGCACGTGCTCCGCGCGCGCGAGGGTCATCGCCTTGCCGCGGATCACGCGTGCCATCGTGGTCCAGCTCACCGCGCCGAGCGTGAGGATCACCGGCGCGGTCGACGACGCGAGATCCGCCTCGCGCAGGAGGGCGGCCAGGAGGATCGCGAGCAAGAGGAATGGAAACGACAGCACGAGATCGACGACGCGCATCAGCGCACCGTCGACCCAGCCGCCGGCGTAGCCCGCGACGAGCCCGACGGCGAGACCGATCACCAGGGCGAGCAGCGTGCCGAGGGTGGCGATCGTCAGCGAGGCGCCGGCTCCCGAGACCACCCGCGACCACACATCGCGCCCGAGCGTATCGGTGCCGAGCAGCGCATCCGCCGACGGACCGAGCGGCGCACCCATCGCCGACAGGCCGTGGTCGATGTCCCGCGCGACCGGGCTCCTGGCCACCAGGTGCGGACCCATCACGGCGATGCCAACGAGGACGAGCACGAGGAACGCCCCGACCAAGGCCCCGCGATGGGCCAGGAACCTCCGGGTCACGCTGCGATGATATCGCGCACGCTATCCGACAGGAACCCCACGAGTCACCTCGCCGGCGTGACGGCGGCGCTCGGGCGTCCTGGCCCACACGTGATCGTGGCGCCCACGAGGAACGCCGAGCTTCGAGGAGAATTGGTAAGTGTCCACGCATCCCGTGCCGTCACGTGGCACTCGGCACCGATCACGAAGGCGGCATCACGAGTGCACTTCACCAGCCTCATGCCGACGGACTTCCTCGCGCTTCTCCGCCGTGACCACACCGATCTCCACGAAGAGCTGACGCAGCTCCTGGAGCCATGTGCGACCATGATGGAGGTGCGCACCGCGCTCGACGGTGTTCGCCTCGGGCTCACCGCCCACGCGGAGGCAGAGGACATCGTCCTCGGCGCGTTCGAGCTCCTCCCGGTGCTCCGCCTGCTGATCGCGCAGGCACGCGCGGCGCACGTGACGCAAGAGCGGGCGCTGTCCGCGCTGGTCTGCGCCCAGCCGCAGACGCCGGTCTGGCGGGTTCGGGCGGCTCGGCTGCGCGAGCTCGTCGCAGACCACGCGGCCCAGGAGGAGAGGTACTTGATCCCGGCGCTGCGCGACCACATCCCACCCGATCGCTTCGGCCGGCTCGCGGGCTCGTTCGCGACCGAGCGTCTCTGCCAGTTTGCGATGCTGCAACCCTCGGCCCCGATCTACGCCCCCTTGCTCGCAGACACGCACGCTTACTGACGGCGCTGGCTCGCTCGTTCCCGTTCCCGGGTGCACCACATTCCGAAGTTGTTTGCGCGCTACCCAGCGCGTCGAACGGGGATGAGCGAGCCAGCGCGGTGCGGCGCGCGCCGCTACAGCTCGATCTGGAGACCGAGCTCGACGACGCGGTTCGGCGGGAGCATGAAGAACGCGCTCGGCGGGCGCGAGTTGCGCGCGAGGAAGGAGAACAACATCTTCCGCCAGCGCGCGACCTTCGACTTGCCTGTGGTCAGGAGCGTCTGCCGGCCGAGGTAGTACGTCGTGTCAGCCTCGTTCGTGACGAGGCCGTGCTTCGCGCACCGGGTGAGGATCTTCGGCACGTTCGGTTGCTGCATGAAGCCAACGCGTGCGAGCACGCGGTAGAAGCCGTGATCCAGCTCGCGTAC
>JAYVLW010000764.1:0-5865 GCA_043759315.1 Myxococcales bacterium | reverse complement strand
TGTTTCAAGGCATGGGCGAGCCCCTCGCGAACCTCGATCACGTGCTGGCGGCCATCGCCGTGTTCTCCGAGCCGTGTGCGCTCGGCATCGACGCGCGCGCGATCACCGTCTGCACCGCCGGGCTGCCGGGCGGGATCCGTCGCCTCGCGACCGAGGCGCCGAATGTTCGCCTCGCCATCTCGATCTCGAGCGCGATCGCAGCGCACCGCAAGCGCGTGATGCCGATCGCCGAGCGCCATGATCTCGAGGACGTGCTCGCGGCGGCGGCCGAGCATGCCCGCGCCACCAACCACTCCCCGATGTGGGCGGTGACGCTCCTCGCCGACGTCAACGACAGCGACGACGACGCACGCGCGCTCGCCGCCCGGAGTCTGGCATTCACCGCCGCCACCGGCCGCCGCCCGCGCATCTCCCTGCTCGACTACAACTCGATCGGCGACGGCGATCCCTTCCGGCGGTCACCGCGCCTCTCCGCCTTCCGCGACGTCCTCGGCGCCGCCGGTCTGGCCACCCACCGTCGGTACTCCGGTGGCTCGGATGTCGCAGCTGCCTGCGGTCAGCTCGCCGGCTCTGCGTAAGCCAGGGGACACTTGTTCGCCAGGCGGCGCGCTGGCGTAGTATCGCCGCGTGCACCCCGTCCACGACATCGAGGTTCCCGCCGACATCGCCACGTTCGTCCCGTCGGTGATCGAGATCCCTCGCGGCTCGCACCTCAAGTACGAGGTCGACAAGCCGACCGGCCTGTTGCGGCTCGACCGCGTGCTCTATTCCGCGGTGCACTACCCGGTGAACTACGGGTTCATCCCGCGCACGCATGCCGACGACGGCGATCCCCTCGACATCCTCGTGCTCATGCAGGAGCCCGTCGAGCCGCTCACGATCGTCCGCGCGCGTCCGCTCGGCGGCATGCGGATGACCGACGAGCACGGCGGCGACGACAAGATCGTCGCCGTCTGCATCGATGATCCCGCATACGCGCACTATCAGACGGTGGAGGAGCTCCCGCCGCACATCGTCCGCGAGCTCGATCGCTTCTTCCGCGACTACAAGGTGCTGGAGGGGAAGGCCGATCAGGTCGACGTCGGTGCCATGTTCGGTCGCACGCAGGCCCTGGAGGTGATCCAGACCGCGCGCGACGCGTACGATCGGGGCGAGGGTCGCTAGGCCTTCGCGCTCGGTCGCTCGGCGACCCGCTTGTGCCACGCCGCGAGGTTCGGGTGCGTATCGGGGTTGATCCGGATGTCCGAGACGCGCCCGAAATCGATCGCGCACATCGCCGTGATATCCGCGACCGTGAAGCGATCGCCTGCCATGTACGCGCGCCGGCCGAGCTCGCCTTCGAGCCAGTCGAACCGCTCCGCGACCTGCTCGCGCATGATCACCGCGAAGTCGGGCGCCTGCTTGATGCGGCCCTCCCAGAACTTGTGGGTGTTGCGGAAGATCTGCCCGATCGGCCAGAGCAGCTCGAGCTCGGCGTGGCGGTTCCACATCTCGATCTGGGCGCGCTCCCACGTATCGGCGCCCAGGAGGTTCGGCTCCGGATAGGTCTCCTCGAGGTACCGGCAGATCGCCATCGACTCGCGCAGCACCCGCCCGTCGGCCAGCTCGAGCACGGGCAACAGCGCGATCGGGTTCTTCTTGCGGAATTCGGGCGTCTGGTGCGCCTTGTCGGCGATCAGCACCTCGATCGTGTCGTACGCCACACCCTTCTCGGCAAGGAACACCCGCACTCTGCGGGGGTTCGGTGCACGAGGGTCCTGATACAGCAGCATGGGCCGAACTCTAGTGTAAAATGGCCGGTATGCGGACCGTGGGGATCCTTGTTCTTTGCGTCGTCCTGGGCGCGATAGGTTGTAAGGGCAAAGGCAGTGATGCCGAGGCCGCTCCGGACCCTGCCGCCGTGAAGGCGCAGCAAGAGCTGGTGGCGCGCCGTGACGCGCTCCTCGCCCAGAAGCAGAAGCTCCAGGACGAGGCGACCAAGCTCGGCGAGGAGATCAAGAAGGCCCTGGAGCCCGGTGGCGACGCGAAGAGCCTCCAGGATCTCCAGAAGAAGAAGGCGGAGATCGACAGCCAGATCGAGCAGCAGGACACGAACCTCAACACCACTTCGACGGAGCTGTCCGCGCTCTCGAGCAAGCTCGACAAGGTCGGCGGTCTCGCGCAGCGCGAGGCCGCGGTGGCGCAGCGCGAGGCCGCGGTCGCGGTCCGGGAGAAGGAAGCATTCCAGAAGATGAAGGACGTGCTCGTCGCCGAGGGCGCGAGCGCGGAGCGCTGGAAGGAAGGCTGCAACGCCGGCGGCTCGCCGATGATCATCCAGCAGGTCGCACCGCCGAAGAACGGCAACTACTCGCGCAGGGAGGTCGACGCCCTCGTATCGAAGGCGAAGACCGCGATGGCGAAGAAGGGGTTGATGGGCGCGGACCTCGGCGCGCAGGCGAACCTCGAGTCCGAGGTGACGAAAGCGCTCGGCGAGAGTGACTGGACGCGCGGGTTCATCCTCGCGACACAGCTCGTCCAGACCATCGATGCCATCCAGGTGAACCGCGCGTTCATCGGCGCGAAGGTCCAGCGCCTGCAGAACCGCGTCAAGAGCGCCTCCGTCGACGAGGCCACACAGGGTCAGCTCACCGAGGGCCTGAAGGACGTGTTGCAGAAGTACGGCGATCAGGACTTCGTCGCGGCGAACCGGAAGATCAACCAGCTCTGGAACGTCGTCCGCTAGCAGCTAGCACGCGCCGCCGCCGACCTTGCGGCACTCCCCATCGGGGAACGAGTGCACGAGATTGGCGACGATGATCGCGGTCGCCACCATCAGCACCGTCGCGCCGACGCCCACGGCGATCGGCCGCCGATACCAGGGCGGATCGATGTACGTGATCCTGTCGGTGCTGATCGGCTTGCCCTGGAGGTCGTGCTGGATGATCGGGTACTGGGTCATCCCGACCGCGACCTCGGTGGTCTTGGCGTAGTCGACGTCGATGAACTTCACGAAGTCGCGGTACTCGGGATGGGTGACGCGCACGGCCTGCGTCCCCACCGGCAGCGCGATGTCGCTGGTTGCCGAGAGCGCGATCTTCGTGCCGTTGACGAACACGGTCGCGCCCTTGGCGTCGATCGCGAAGCGCAAGGTGCCGCGATATCGATCGGGCTCGAGGAGCCGCACGGCGGCGCCGTTCGGGCCGCCGCCATCGTCGTTCGCTCCGACGGTCAGGGTGGTGGAGCGCAGCTCCTTCCCGGTGGCGACGTCGGTGGCGCCCAGATAGACGATCTTCGAATCGCCGAGGCCGCCGACCTCACCATCGATCACGACGTTCGCGCCGACCAGCTTCCCGAGCTCGGCGAGGCACGCGGCCTCGCGCTCGCACAGCTTGAGCTGCGGCTTCTTCGCCTTCTTGATCGCTTCGACGACGGCCGCGGCGGAGATCACCTTCGTGGCCGGGAGGGAGGCGAGCGCGACCTCGATCTGTCCGGTCAGCTTCTTCGTCGAAGCCGAGGTGTCCTCCGTGCCGAGGGTCGACAGCGGGGCCATCGCCACCACGCGTTCGGCAGCCGCGGCCGTGGCGCCCAGCAGCACGAGGGCAAAGGCGGCGCGGCTCAGCATGAGGGGTTTGTCCCCGTACCGCAGTCCCGCGGTTCGACACGGCCGGCCTCGTACCCGATCCAGGTCCCGAGCCCGACCGCTGCGACGCCGACGATCGCGATGAACCACGGCCGCGTGTAGAACGGCTTGCGAATCACGGTCGCGACCTTGCCGGTGCCGATGGTCTCTTTGCTCGCAAGCAGACGAACCTCGGTACGCGCGACCTTCTGGAAGTGCACGTCGATCTCGTCCGAGAACGGATCGTAGCCGGGCGCCTGCACCACCAGATCGTGCTTGCCGAGAGCGAGCTTGCCGATCACGCCGAGGTTCGAGAGGGGCGTCTTGCCCAGCGGTCTGCCGTCGAGCCGTACCTCGGCTCCGACGATATCCGTCTGCACCTGGATCGAGCCGTGGAGCTGCTCGGGGGCGAGCAGCTTGTATGCCGCGACGCGGACGCCTTCGATCAGCTCGTCGGGGCTTCCGCGCAGCGGATCGCTCTGGATCCGCTGGACCTGCTTCGCGGTCGCGCTGTCGACGGCCTTGATGTTGAGCACGTACGCCGAGCCCATCGCGCCGACCGTGCCGGTGACGACGATGTCGACGCCGAGCTTCTTGCCCACCGCGGCGAGGCACTTCTCTTCTCCGGTGCACTGCTGCTGGTCGCTGGTGATCGAGCGCTCGACATCCCGCCGCGTCGGCAAGGGAACCTTCGAGAGCCGTGCCAGCTCCATGCGGAACAGCGTCTCCAGACGCGCGACGAGCTCGGGCTCGATGCCGAGGGCGTCGAACCGCCACACGGCGATCTTCAAGTTCAACGCCGCTTCTGGACCGGTCACGGCTGCTTGCTCGTCCGCGACACTTGTCGCGGGAGCCAGCAGCACCAGAGCGCTCATCAAGAGCGTGGTCAGCCTACGCACCACGATCACGGATCCTAGCATCGCTGGGTCGAGGTCGCCGTGTTAGCGTGCGCACATGTCCAGGCCACGGAGCCTCGCACTCGCCACCGTGATCGTTGTCGCGATGTCCGCGTGCTCCTCCGTGACCACGGTCCGCGTCCAGCCGGAGTCCCTCTACGTGGGGCCGAACCTGAGGCCAATCGCGGTGGTGCACGCCCAGGTGACCAGCGCGTACTTCTTGTTCATCCCGATCCCGGGCCACGTCGACCTCGATCGCGTCGTGAACCGGATGCTCCTCGCGGCCGCGAAGTCGCTAGGTGCCGACAAGGTCGTCAACATCCAGGTCGATATCACGCCCGATGACGGGGTGTGGGTGCTGCGAAAGTTGCTCGGATATCGCAGCGCACAGGCTTCCGGCGTCGCGGTTGTCGTGGAAGACAAAGCCCCACCACCATGATGGCAGCGCAGTACGACCGCCGCCTCATCCTGGTGCTCGGCAAGGGAGGCGTGGGCCGGAGCACGGTCGCCGCAGCGATCGCGGGGCAGTGCGCCGCTGCTGGCAAGAAGACGTTGCTGTACGAGACCAACGCGAACGATCGGTTCGGTAACTACTTCGATAAGCCGGCGGTCGGTCCCGAGCCAGTGCAGCTCGCGCAAAATCTGTGGGGGATCAACGCGACCCCGGCCTCGGCGCTCGCCGAGTACGGACTGATGATCCTGAAGTTCAAGAGCGTCTACGAGATGGTGTTCGAGAACCGCGTCACCCGCGCGTTCCTTCGTGCCATCCCGGGCCTCGACGACTACGCGCTGCTCGGCAAGGCCTGGTTCCACACCGAGGAAACGAAGCGCGGCAAGCCCGTGTGGGACACCGTGATCTTCGACATGCCCGCGTCGGGCCACTCGGTCTCGATGCTCCGCGTGCCGTGGGTGATCGTCGATACGGTGCCGGAAGGCCCGCTGACCCGCGACGCGCGGACGGTGAAGGAGCTGCTCACCGATCCGAAGCGCACCGCCGCCGTGCTGGTCACGCTCGCCGAGGAGATGCCGGTCAACGAGGCGATCGAGCTCGAGGGCAAGCTGACGGCGCTCGGCATCGTCCCGCAGCAGCTCGTGGTGAACCAGCTCTACCCGGATCACTTCGCGAGGGGGACGCCGCTCGCGCGGGTGCTCGATGCGCTGGTCGCCGACCCCACGCTGGCGACACCGCTCGCCGAGATCACGGAACATGCCAGCCTGTCGCGCGATCGGCGCGCGCTCAACGCGCACTACCTCGCGGAGCTGGCGAAGCGCGCGAAGACCCCGATCGCCGAGCTTCCGATGCTGTTCGTCAAGTCGCTCGGCTCCGCCGACGTCCGCGGCCTCGGCGTCCGTCTCGCGAAGTAGCTCGCG
>JAYVLW010000763.1:0-9831 GCA_043759315.1 Myxococcales bacterium | reverse complement strand
ACCGTGTCGTCCGGCGTCTCGTTGAGGAAGCCGATGGTCGACGTCGAGACCAGCGCGGTCGCCTTGTTCTGCTTCGCCTTGTTCTTGACGGTCTGGGCGTCCTTCACGGCGTAGCGCACCGAGCAGATCATGTCGTACTTGCGCTTGGCATCCGTCGAGCCGAGCAGGAGGCGGACCTCCTTCTCCTTCTCGTCGAGGCCGACGACGACGCAGTCGACCTTGTCCTTCTTGGTGATCCACGCCTTGGCGGCATCGAGACCACCATCGAACATGACCAGCTCGAGCTTGGCGTTCGGCGCCTTGCGGCCGATGCCGATATACGCGGCCGAGTACTCGCCATCGGCGAGCTGGACGAGGGTCTGAGCAACGAGACCACCGGCCGCGTGGCCGATTCCCTTCACATCACGAGACTGCGTCATCACGTTCAATCCTCCACGAGGGGGCCGTAGGCGTCGGGGCGACGATCGCGGAAGAACTGCCAGGTCCGGCGGACTTCTTCGATCATGTCCAGGTCGAGCTCTGCAACGACGAGCTCGTCGTTGTCTTCCGAACCGCACGCGATGATCTGACCGCGCGGGTCGACGAAGTACGAGTTGCCGTAGAACTTGCCGATGTTCCACGGAGCCTCGGTGCCGACGCGGTTGATCGCGCCGACGAAGTAGCCGTTCGCGATCGCGTGCGCCGGCTGCTCGATCTTCCACAGGTGCTGCGACAGCCCGGCGACCGTGGCCGACGGGTTGTAGACGATCTCCGCGCCGGCGAGACCGAGCGCACGCGCCCCTTCCGGGAAGTGGCGGTCGTAGCAGATGTACGCGCCGATCGTCGCGTAGCGGGTCTTGAACACGGGGTAGCCCAGGTTGCCGGGGCGGAAGAAGTACTTCTCCCAGAACCCGCTGGTCTGCGGGATGTGCGTCTTGCGGTACTTGCCGAGGTAGCTACCGTCGGCGTCGAGAACGGCGGCGGTGTTGTAGTAGATGCCGGCCTGCTCGCGCTCGTAGAGCGGAACCACCATCGCCATCTGATACTTCGCCGCGATCGGCGCCAGCTTCTCGCACGTGGGGCCCGGGACAGCCTCGGCGGCGTCGTACCAGCGCTTGTCCTGGCCGGGACAGAAGTACGGACCGTTGAAGATCTCCTGCAGGCAGAGGATCTGGACGCCCTTCTTGCCGGCGTCGTGGATCATCGGCAGGTGCTTCTCGAGCATCGCCGCCTGGACCTCGGCGACCGAGCGTGACTCGTCGTTGATCGGGTTCGACGCCTGGATCAGGCCGCTGAGAACCTTGCGCGCCATCAGTTCGTCACCAGCGTCGACGTTTCCTTCGCGATGTCGCCCTTCCAGGTCTCGACATCCTGCGCCGTCTTCTTCTCGTCTCGGCTCGCGCGGGCGGCTTCCTTGGCGACGCGCGACGCCTTCTGGCGATCGACCAGGTCGTGGTGCGTGCTGAAGTACGGCAGGCTCTTGCCGACGAACTCGCGGATGGTCTCGAACTTGTGGTCCGCCATGAACTTCGAGAGCTCTTCCTTGAGCTCGCTGATGATCTCGTAGCCGCGGAGCATCGCGCCCGTGCACACCTGCACCGTCGACGCACCGAGCAGGAAGAACTGCGCCGCGTCGAAGCCGGTCTCGATGCCGCCGATGCCGCTGATCGCCACGCCGGGGTTCGCGCGCGCGACCTCCATGACCTGGCGCAGCGCGATCGGGCGGACGGCCTGGCCGGAGTAGCCGCCGGGGACCGAGTAGCCCTCGACCGTGGGCATCGGGCGCAGCGACTTGAGGTCGATGCCCGAGACCGAGAGGATCGTGTTGATCATCGCGATGCCATCGGCGCCAGCGCGCAGCGCGGCCGCGGCGGGCACGGTGGGATTACCGACGTTCGGCGTCATCTTCGCCCACACCGGGAGCTTGCTGACCTGCTTCACCCAGCCGACGACCTCCTCGACGATATCGGGGTTCTCGCCCATCGCCATGCCCATCTTCCGCTCGGGCAGGCCGTGGGGGCACGACAGGTTCATCTCGAAGCCATCGACGCCGGTCTCCTGGACCTCGCGCGTGATCTGCTGCCAGGCTTCCTTGCGGTACTCCTCCATGATCGACGCGATCAGGATCTTGTTCGGGTACGCCTTCTTGAGCTGGCGAAGATCATCGAGCCAGTCCTGGTACGGGCGATCGGAGATCAGCTCGATGTTCTGGAAGCCGATGACCTCCTCCGAGGTGCGGCCGCGGAGCTTCGCGTAGCGCGGCGCGGTGTTGATGACCTTGCTCGCATCGAGCGAGAACGTCTTGCACACCATGCCGCCCCAGCCGAGGTCGTACGAGCGCGCGATGACCTTGCCGTTCGTACCCGGCGGGCCCGAGCCCAGCACGAACGGGTTCTCGAACTTCATGCCATTGACTTCGATGCTCAGGTCGGCCATCGGGACACTCTCCACGCTAACGGGAAACGGTGTGGCTAACACAGCCTTCGACGCCCGTTCAACAGGCTTCTGCTCACGAGTCCGGAGTACGGACATTCCTGTGCTATGACGGCCGCGTGCAGCGTGGTCGGCTCGTCGGATTCCTCGTCTTAGCAGCCTGCAGCAAGACCGCCAAACCGGAGCCGACGGCGGTGTCCCCGGATGGGTGGCGATGCTTCGTCCTGGACCCCGCGGATACCAACCCCGAGCACCAGCTCGTGACCCACGTGCGGCAGCGGGTGATCGAGGGCCGGATCGAGACCGACAGCGTGATGTTCATGGGCAAGGGCGGCGGCGCGAACCGCATGGTCCTGCACCCGGTCGGCGATCATCTCGAGGACACGCGCGGCGGCGGCGCGATCACCGCGCGCCTCCTGGCCGCGGACGGCAGCCACTGGACGCTCGCGTTCCGCCCGCCAGCCGGCAGCGGGGCGATGAACCAGCCCTTCGACGAGGACAGCGTGATCGCGGACGGCGTGCTCACGGTCACGTCGATGGTCGGCGGCGGCAAGACGGTGATCCGGTACGTGCCGACGTCGTGCGATGTGGTCGTCGCCGAGCTCGCGAAGTATCCGTAGTACACTGGGGAGGTGCGCGCGCTGTCCCTGCTCGTCATCGCCGCCGGCTGCGGGCGGCTCGGATTCGGCGATGCGCCCGAGGTGGCGATCGATGCGCCCGAGGTCGCCGTGGATGCGGCGACCGACGCGCACGCGCTCGTCGACGAAGCGGTGGCGCGCTACCCGATGGACGACGATCCAGCGACCGGCGTGATCGGCTCGGTGCAGCTGCCGACGACCTGCACGGCGTGCCCCACCGCGGCGGCCGGCCATCGCGGCGGCGGCTACCGGTTCGGCGGCGCGGCCGCGTTCGAGCTGCCAAGCTCCACCCTGCTCGGCGGGCCGCAGTTCACGGTGGCGCTGTGGTTCACCGCCCGGTCGATCCCCGGAGTTGCCGGCGGCGCCTCGATGGTCAACAAGACAACCGACGATACGGTGGCGACGAACCCCACCAACATCCTGCTGTACAACGGCGGGAACGTCACGTTCGAGTCCACCGCAGGAGCGAATGACTACCTGCAGGCGCTGACGCCGGTCGGCACCGACGCCTGGCACCACGTCGCCGCCACGTGGGACGGCACCACGAAGCGGATCTACCTCGATGGTGTGTTGAGCAACGCGATCGCCGCCACGATCGTCGACTCGCCCAGGACCATCTGGGTCGGCGCCGACCGCGACTTCGGCGTGCCAATGTTCTACTTCGACGGCACCCTCGACGAGCTGCAGTTCTACGACCGGCCCCTCACGCCGGCCGAGGTCGCGCTGCTCGCGAGCCAGTAACCGGCTCCGGAGCTGGTCCGCCGAGTGCAGATCGCTGGCTGGTGCGCCGCACGGTCATCGTCGTCGCTGTCCTCGCAGGTGGCTGCCAGCAAGATCCCGCTGCCGGTCCGCCCGCACCACCAACGGTCGACGTCGCCTGCCGCCGCGCGTTCGGCGAGAAGCTCGGCGTGCCGTTCGTGCGGGTGTGTCCCGCCGATCTTCCCGGCGTCGTGACGATGCCGTTCTGGATCGCCAGCGCGCCGATCGGTTGTCTCGGTGGGGAGCACGGCACGGTGTCATGTCCCTCGATCGTGCCGCTCGCCCCACTGTCCCCCGGGGCCGCGCGTCTGGAGCCGCGAACGGCGCAGGTGATCGATGCGATGACCGCGCATCGCACGTGCACCCTCCGGTTCGGGGGACGGCTGCCGAGCACGATCGAACGCGCGCAAGCACGGGAGGCGCTGGGACTCGTGACGCTGGTGGTCACGGAGAGCTCCCCGCCGAGCACGGGCATCGAGCTCGGCGCGCTCGCCGAGTGGACCACCTCGCAGCCGTGTCTCGATCCGTCGACGCTGTCGGGGTCCTGTGCGGTGGTCCGGGCTCCGTCCTCCGCGAGCTCCGAGGTCGCGTGGCCACGCCTTCAGGCCTGCTCGGCCACGCTCGAAGCCGCGGCGGGCGCGCTGATCGTCGGCCCTGGCGAGTCGTGCCCGGCCAGCGCCCCCGGCGTTCCGCGGTGTGTGGTCGCTGCGCGGTCGGGTCGCGCGGCCGACGGCCGTGCCTTCGCGCTGGCTTGTCGAATCCTGACGGCCGAGCAGCAGGCCCACCCCGAGCCGGTGGAGGGCGAGCGGGCGGCGTTCCGCTGCGTCGTCCCCGAAGGAGCGCTCACCGGCACGGTGGTCACGCCGTGATCGAGCCTGCAACGGTTGCGCGTGCGGCAGAACCTGCGCGTCCCCACCAGATCGAGTCTGGTGCAGCGGGTGCAGGCGTCGAGGTATGACGAAATTCACGAGCTCGATCCTGGCTGCCCTCGTCGTTCTCGCCGCGTGCGGCAAGAAGGAGGAGCCGGCCGCCGCACCACCCGCCGCCGCCGCTCCGGCGCCCAACGCCCCTGCTCCACCGCCTCTCGATCCGAAGAACATCGTCAGCATCGCGATCGGCTCGAAGGACCACACCACGCTGGTCGCTGCCCTCAAGGCTGCTGACTACGTCACCGCCGTCGCGAACCCAGGACCGCTCACCGTGTTCGCGCCGACCGACGCGGCGTTCGCGAAGCTACCTGCCGGCACCGTCGAGTCGCTGGTGAAGCCAGAGAATCAAGACAAGCTCAAGGAGATCCTGAAGTACCACGTGACGACGTCGGTCTACGAGGCGACGAACCTCACCGATGGCCAGGTGCTCGGGATGGCCAACGGCGGCAAGGCGACGATCCACATCAAGGACGGCAAGATGATGATCAACGACGCGAACGTCGTCGCGTCGGTGCGCGGCTCGAACGGTGTCGTCCACGTCATCGACGGCGTCCTGCTGCCGCCGCCGAAGTGACTCTCAGCCGCGCGAGATCGGGAGCTGGAGGGCCCGAGGAATCAGCTCGTTACTCTCGAAGTGGAGATGCTCGCACAGCCACCGCTCGAGATCGCGCAGGCGAAGCGCGAGCGCCGCGCTCTCCGGTTCTTGTGACACCGGAAGGGGGAGCGCGAGCAAGAGGTTGATCGTGTCGGCGTGCTCGAGCTCCATCGCGCGGATCGGTGCGCTCGCGGTGCTCGCCGGATCACGCAGCCACGGAAACAGCACGTGCTCCTCCATCGTCATGTGGAGCTCCATGTCGGAGCGGAGGTCGCCGAGCGCCTGGCCGAGCTCGCCCCACTGCTCCGCATGCGTCGCCGCGCTCGCCGCCGCGAGGCTGGCCTCCACGGCCGCCAGCTCCCGCGCGAACGGCCGATGGTACGTGCGCAGGATATGATCGAGCAGCTCGGAGACCGGCCGGCCACGCCAGCCGGCGGTCAGCGTCTCCTCCTCTCCGGTCACCGTGCGACGCACGGCCTGTGCGTCCAGCGCATGCTCGCGACAGCTCTCGTCGAGCGAGCGCGTCGGCGCCCCTTCCAGCAAGCCCAGGCGCCGGAGCACCGGAATCGCCAGGGGATGGTAGGTACAAAACGCCTCGATCGTCTCCGCGTCCTGCGAGCTCGGCATGGCGGCCGAGATGAAGTGGCTGCAAGAGTGGGCGCTGGTGCGAAGTGGCCTGCATCCTGCTGGTTGTTGTCGGCGTGACATCCTCTGCCGTCGTCCCAACGACATCGCCGTGTCGATCCGACAACATCTGGCCCGTGATCCTGGAGATCGCGACGGGTCTGGTGGGCGAGCTCCCGGCGGCCCGCCGCTACGAGCACATCCTCCACGGCATCCGGCATCTGATCCCCTGCGATTCCGCGGCCCTGCTGAAGCTCGAAGGGGACGTGCTCGTCCTGGTCGCGAGCGAGGGGCTGGTCCCCGAGGCGGCGACTCAGCGCTTCGTCATCGCGGAGCACCCGCGGCTCGCGCAATTCGTGCGCGGTCGGACGCCCCTGCGCATCACCGATCTCGACCTCCCCGATCCGTTCGACGGCCTGGTCGGCGCGGATCATCCGCTCGATCGCGTCCATGCCTGCATGGGGTGCGCCCTGGTGGTCGATGGCGAGGTCATCGGCGTCCTCGCGGTAGATGCCTTCGACTCCCACGCGTTCGACGACGTCGACGCGGACGAGGTCGCCGCGGCGGCGGCGTTCGCGGCGGCGGCGATGCGGACGACGGATCTGATCGAGCGGCTCGCCCAGGAGGCCGACCGCGCCGGCCGGGTCGCCCGCGATCTCGTGCGCGACACCACGCGGACGAGCGCGGAGCTGATCGGCCAGAGCGCGGCGATGGCGTCGGTGCGCAACGAGGTCGCGCTGGCCGGTCGCTCGGATCTCGCCGTGCTGATCACCGGCGAGACAGGCGCGGGCAAGGAGGTGGTCGCGCGCGCGATCCACACCGCGAGCGCGCGGAGCGAGCAGCCCCTCATCTACGTGAATTGCGCCGCTCTCCCCGAGTCGATCGCCGAGAGCGAGCTGTTCGGCCACCTCCGCGGCGCCTTCACCGGGGCCAGCGAGCACCGCTCCGGCAAGTTCGAGGTCGCCGATGGTGGGACGCTGTTTCTCGACGAGATCGGCGAGTTGCCGCTCTCGATCCAGCCCAAGTTACTGCGCGCGCTCCAGTCGGGCGAGATCCAGCGGGTCGGCTCGGACAAGCTGCTCCGCGTCGACGTGCGCATCGTCGCCGCGACCAATCGAGATCTCCCGACGGAGGTGGCCGCCGGCCGGTTCCGGGCGGACCTCTATCACCGCCTGAGCGTGTACCCGATCCGCGTGCCGACGCTGCGCGAGCGCGCCGACGACATCAGCTTGCTCGCCGGGTTCTTCCTCAACGAGGCTCGGATCCGTCTCGGCCTCGGCAGGATCCGGCTGACCGGCGCGGCCCGCGACGCGCTCGAGGGGGCGGCGTGGCCGGGCAATGTCCGCGAGCTCCAGCACACCATCCTCCGCGCGGCGCTGCGTGCGAGTGACGGTCGCCGGCGCGAGCTCGTGGTGATCGACGAACCTCACCTCGGCCTCGGCGTGACCGCGCGGGCACCGAGCCCGCAGATCACTCCACAGACGGTGACGCACGCGCCCGTGATCGCGCCGGAGCTTCCGCTGCACGCCGCGATCGACGAGCTCAAGCGAGCGCGGATCGCGAGCGCGCTCGAGGCCACCGCGGGCAACTGGGCCGAGGCCGCGCGGATGCTCGGGCTCGACCGCGGGAACTTCCATCGCCTCGCTCGGCGGCTCGGATTCCCCGGAACGCGCACGCCCTGCGCGCCGACGGCCGAACCGCGCAACGCCTGCGTCCTGCCCATCGAAGGCGGCAACCCATGCACTGCAGAGGTCGCCGCCGAGGTGGCACTCCCCGTGCTTACCGACAGATCGTGAAGTTCCACCACCGAAGAACCCTCGCCGTGCTCGCAGCCGTGTTGCTCGCGGCCTGCGGCGGCAAGAAGAGCGAAGAGGCTCCACCACCGGAGCCGACGTCGCCCTCGACAGCAACCCCTGCTCCTTCGGGCGATCCGGTCGCCAAGGCGAAGCAGATCTTCCGCGACCGCTGCGTGCCGTGCCACGGCGCGACCGGTCAGGGTGACGGCGCCGCGTCCGCGAGCCTCAACCCCAAGCCGCGCAAGTACGCGGACAAGGAATGGCAGGCCTCGGTCACTGACGAGTACATCGAGAAGATCATCAAGTTCGGCGGCGCCGCGGTCGGCAAGAGCCCCGCGATGCCGAACAACCCCGATCTCTCCGATCCCGCGGTGATCAGCGCGCTCAAGGACATCGTCCGCGCGTTCGGCAAGTAGTCGCGTCCTGCCGGCACACCGCCGGTTCGTCTCACCCGGCGTCACCTCGCGACGCCCTCATCGGAAAGGAGGCGGTATGCACCCGCCCGTCGTTCTCAGTCGCTCGGTCACAGGTCTCGGTCTCGCGTTGGGCGTCCTGGTAGCGGGGGCCTGTAACGGCTCGAAGAGCTCGTCGAGCCCGCCGGGCGGGGGCGCCGCATCGAGCTCTCTCACCGATCTCATGAAGGCGAGGAATCTCAGCGAGGCGGACGTCAACGCCGCGCTGAAGACCTATACGCCGAGCGGGCGCATGGACGAGTACCTCACGTTCGCGTCCGGTGGGCACAGCGGTCAGGTCATCGTGATCGGCGTACCGTCGATGCGCATCCTCAAGTACATCGCCGTGTTCACGCCCGAGCCGTGGCAAGGGTACGGCTTCGACGACGGCACCAAGGGCGTGCTCGCCGAGGGCAAGCGGTTCGGCCGGGACCTGACGTGGGCCGACACCCACCACCCGGCGCTGTCGGAGACCGGCGGAGACTACGACGGCCAGTACCTGTTCATCGGCGACAAGGCCAACGCCCGCATCGCCGTGATCGATCTCAAGGACTTCGAGACCAAGCAGATCGTGACGAGCGAGTTGATCGGCGGAGATCACGGCGCGGCGTTCGTGACGCCGAATACCGACTATGTCGTGGAGACCACGCAGTATCCGGTGCCGTTCGGCAGCACCTATGCGGACCCGGCCAAGGAGTTCAAGGAGAAGTTCCGCGGCGCGGCGATCTTCTGGAAGTTCGACCGCGCGAAGGGCCGGCTCGACGCCGAGGCATCGTTCGCGGTGGAGTTCCCGCCCTACACGCAGGACCTCGCCGATGCGGGCAAGCTGACCAGCGACGGCTACGCGTTCTTCAACTCGATCAACACCGAGCTGACCTGGGGTGGCAACCAGGAGGGCAACCCGCCCATGGAGTCCGGCTACTCGAAGAACGACATGGACTACCTCCACGTCGTCAACTGGCGAAAGGCCGAGGAGCTCGTCAAGGCCGGCAAGGCCGAGACCATCAACGGGATGAAGGTGATCCGGCTCCCGGTCGCGGCCGCCGAGGGCGTGCTGACGTTCGTGCCCGAGCCGAAGAGCCCGCACGGCGTCGACGTCACGCCCGACGGTGAGGACATCGTGGTCGGCGGCAAGCTCGACACCCACGGTACGGTGTTCAGCTTCGCCAAGATCAAGGCGCTGATCGACGCGAAGAAGTACGAGACGAAGGACCCGTACGGCGTGCCGGTGCTCTCGTTCAAGGACTCGATCCGCGGCCAGGTCGAGCTCGGCCTCGGCCCGCTTCACACCCAGTTCGACGACAAGGGCAACGCGTACACGTCGCTGTTCCTCGAGACCGTCGTCGCGAAGTGGTCGGTGAAGGACCTCAAGGTCATCGACAAGCTGCCGACCCACTACAACATCGGCCACCTCGTCGCGGCCGAGGGCGACACCATCCACCCGGATGGCAAGTACCTCATCGCGATGAACAAGTGGGCGCTCGATCGCTTCAACAAGGTCGGGCCGCTGCTGCCGCAGAACTTCCAGCTCATCGACCTGACGACGCCGAAGATGACGGTCATCTACGATCTGCCGATCCCGCTCGGCGAGCCGCACTACGTCCAGATCATCAAGGCCGACAAGCT
>JAYVLW010000762.1:0-8269 GCA_043759315.1 Myxococcales bacterium | reverse complement strand
GGGGGATCCGCGACCGCGACCTGATCCGGTCGGAAGTCCGGAATCTCGTTCTCCGGGTGGAACTCCGCGCTCAGCTTGTACTGACCCGCGTCACCGCGGCGCGGCGCGTAGATCCGGACGAAGTACTTGCCCATCGCCTTGGCGACCGACGCGGTCTTGATCCGTCCCCTGCCGCTGACCGCGGCCTCCTTGACCGGCGTGTTCCACTGGTCGAACACGTCGAACGTGACGCGCAGGCCGGGGCGAGGCGTCGAGTACGTCATCTGCAGCTCGAGCCGCCCCTTCTTCCCCTCCGGCAGCTCGATCATCTTCCAGTCGACGCGATCGCCGCCCGGATACGTGACGATGCCCTTCGCCTTGCCCGCGTTCTCCGCGAGCACGACCGGCAGCGCACCCTTGATCCTCCCGTCAGGACCCGTCGCTCGATCCTGCGCGACGTTGTTCGCGCACGCACCGCACACGACGAGACACGCAAGCGCCCACTTGCTCATCGCTAGATGGTGCGGGAGCGCGCGCCGCGGTGCAACCCCAACCCGATCACGCCGAAGCGCGTACGACAAGCGCGACTCCAGCTACTGATTCCCACGGCTTAGCGGGCGATCAGCGCGGGCCAGGCGGCCGATGGCGCGCCAGCATGAGCAGACAGCTCGCGCGCGAGCCCCTGCCCCTCCGCGTACGGGAACCGCAGCACCAGGCCGCGGGAGATCACCGCCTCGAGATGCGGCGCGACCGCACGGACACCGATCACGAACGGCTCTCCCTGCGCGCGCTCGACCGCCGCGCGCCGCGGCCCCAGCTCGCCAAGCCGCGGTGCTCGACCGATCCGCACCATCGCCGGAGCCAGCACATCTCCGAGCTGCGCCGCGTGCTCGCCGAGCGCGAACGCGAGTTGATCGCGCCCGACCTCGACGAGCCATGCCCGGAGCGCGGCCGGGGTCATCCGCAGCACGTCGATCGGTACCCGGGGGCGCCCGAGCGCCGGCTCGAGCGCCGGCAACGGGGCCAACGCCGCACATGCGCGACGGACCAGCCACACATCGGCGTCGCTGACGGGTCCCTCGGCGAGCGCCGTGCGCGCGCGGTCCGGCAGCTCGGCGAGCGCCGCCTCGATCCAGCTCCCATCGATGCCGCGCAGCCCCGGAGGTACGGGGGCGCGAGCCATCGCGATCGCCTGGGCGCGCTTCGCCTGATCGTGCGCGAGCCCTGCCCGCGAGCTCTCGCCGAGCACACCGCCGATCCGCGCGAGCACGTCGCGCTCACCGCAGATCGCGGCGAGCGCGTGACCGATCGCGTCGATCACGCAAGCCCCACGAACGTGGGGCGCGCAGCACCGCGTAGCGGTGCGAACATCAACGCCCGGGCTTGTCGCCCGGCTTGCCGTCGATCTTGAGCACCGGATTGTCGTGACCCGTCTCCGCGCGGCGTCGCTTCTGCTTCGGGGTGCGCAGCTTGTAGCGCAGCAACTTCCCGCCCGGACCGCGGGGCAGCGCGTCGACGAACTCGATCCAGCGCGGATACTTGTACGGAGCGAGGACGTTCTTCACGAAGTCCTTGAGGTCGGCTTCGAGCTTCGCCCCGCCCTCCTGCCCGACGTTCGTGACCACGAACGCGAACGGCTTGATCAGGCCCTCGTCGTCGTCAGCACCGATCACCGCCGCCTCCCACACCGCCTCGTGCGAGGTCAGCGCACGCTCGACCTCGCCGGGCGACACCCACTTGCCGCCGACCTTGAACAGATCGTCGACCCGGCCGCAGTGGTGGTAGTAGCCCTCGCGATCGACCATGAAGCGATCGCGCGTGGTGAACCAACCATCCGAGCGAAGATCGATCTCGCCGGTATTCGCGCCCCCCCAGTACCCGGTGAACAGCGAGCCGCTCTGCAGCTCGAGCGTCCCGATCTCGTCGAGCCCGACGGGGTCGCGATCCTCGTCGACCAGCCTGACCTGAACGCCGGCCAGCGGCTTGCCGCACACGCCCGGCCGCGCGCCCGGATCGTTGCTCTTGCCGGCGAGCGCGAACTGAAAGATCTCGGTCAGCCCGTATCCGACAACGACCTCGGTGCCGAGCACGGCGCGGATCCGCGGGATCAACCGCTCCGGCATGCCTTCGGCACCGGCGACGGCGTGGCGCAGCTTCGCCAGTGGCTTCGTGATCTTCTTCGTCTCCGCGTCGTGCGCGAGCTGCGCGTAGACCGACGGCGTGGCGAACAGGACCGTCGGCTTGTAGGACTCGAGCGCCTTGAACAGCGGATCGGACTGCGGCTGCGCCGGAAACAGCAGCGACTCGGCCGGCACCGCGAGCGGGAGCAGGAGGCCGGCGCCCAGCCCGTACGCCGTCGATAACCGCGCGACCGACAGGATGCGATCGTTCTCGGTCAGCTCGAGCAGGCCGCGCGCGAACGACTCGTGCGCCGCCGCGATCGTCCGCTGGCAGTGGGGAACCGCGCGAAGCTCGCCGGGACCCGAGCCCGCCGAGTAGAGGAGCAGGCTGACGTCGTCGGTGCCCATCGGCACCGACGGTTGCGCCGTCGCGCTGTCGATCAGGGTCTGGAAGTCCTGGCTGCTCGGGAGCTTCGCGCCGACGCAGATCACCTCGCGGAGGTTCGGTGTCTCCGAGCGCACCGCATCGACCACGGCCTCGTGCGGCGGATCGACGATCGCGATCACCGCGCCCGCGTGCACCACGTACTCCTGCAGGTCGTCAGGAGTCGACAGCTCGCTGACCGGCACCGCGACCGCGCCGGCGTGGATCACCGAGAGGATGGCCGCGGCCGCCTCCAGGGTATCGCGCATCAGGATCAGCACGCGTTCGCCGCGCTGGAGCTTGAGCGTACGCAGCGCACCCGAGAGCTTGCCGACCGTGGCGGCGAGCTCGTCGAACGTCCACATCCGGTCGCCCTCGCGGAGCGCAGGCCTGGGCCCGGCACCACGGGCCAGCGCGCCGTCGATCAGCCACGCGGAGAGGTTCCCGACCCCGGACATGCTCGCAAATTGTAAGGGACTCCCGGCGGGACCACAAAAACAATCCCGGGTAGATTGCGGTGCGTGCGCATCGTTGGCGGTACCCACGGCGGTCGGGTCCTCAAGGCCCCCCCCGGCCGCGATACCCGCCCGACCTCGGAAAAGGTGCGTGAAGCGCTGTTCAATATCCTCGGTTCGGTGGAGGGCGCTCACGTCCTCGACCTGTTCGCTGGGTCCGGCGGGCTCGGCATCGAGGCGCTGTCCCGCGGCGCTGCCCACGTCACGTTTGTCGATGGCGGCAAGGCGGCGCTGATGGCGGTGCGCGCGAACCTCAAGGACCTCGGCCTCGAGACCCGCGCGCAGGTGGTCGCCGGGGACGCGGTGGCGCAGGCGGCGCGCCTGGTGCCCGGGACGCCGTGGCGACTCGTGTTCATCGATCCGCCCTACGCGACGGATCTCGCGACGCGCTCCGTCCTCGCGCTGCCCCTCACACACCTCGCACCCGGGGCCGTGATCGTGATCGAGCACGATCGCCGCAACGCGCCCCCCGATGCCCTGGGATCTCTGCTACGAACGGACCAGCGCCGCTATGGCGACACCATGATCTCGCTCTTCGAGGTGCCGTCATGACTCAATCGCGCTCGATCGCTGTGTACCCGGGGACGTTCGACCCGATCACGAACGGTCACCTGGACATCTTGAAGCGCGCGCTCGCGCTGTTCGAGACGGTCGTCGTCACGATCGCGCCGAACCTCCGCAAGAATCCGCTGTTCTCCACCGACGAGCGGATGCAGTTCATCCGCGACGCCCTGCCCTCGTACGGGGAACGTCTCGAGTTCCAGGTGTTCGAAGGCCTGCTGGTCGAGTTCTGCAAGAACCGCGGCGCCACGGTGATCGTCCGCGGCCTGCGCGCCCTTGCGGACTTCGAGTACGAGTTCCAGTTCGCACACATGAACCGCCGGCTCGCACCCGGCGTGGATACCGTGTTCTTCATGACCGACGAGCGCAACCACTACGTCTCGTCGTCGCTCGTGAAGGAGGTCGCCAGCCTCGGTGGCGACGTCACCGGCCTCGTGCCCGCCGCGGTGGTCGCGGCGCTCTCGGCGAAGTACAGGAAGTGAGCCATGCCGTTCCCGATCAAGATCGCATCCCGCCTCGACCCCATCAAGCCCTCGATCACCCTCGCCGTCACCGCGAAGGCGGCCAAGCTCAAGGCCGATGGCATCGATATCGTCAGCTTCGGCGCGGGTGAGCCGGACTTCGATACGCCGGACCACATCAAGGCCGCGGTCCACGACGCGCTCAACAAGCCTGGCTCCGGCAAGTACACCGAGGTCGGTGGCACGCTCGCGCTGCGCAGGGCGATCGCCGCGGAGCTCGCCGGCGTCCACAAGGTGACGATCGAGCCCGATCAGATCCTCGTATCGTCGGGCGCGAAGCACTCGCTCTACAACTTGTTCATGGCCCTCATCGACCCGGGGGACGAAGTCCTGATCCCGGCGCCCTACTGGGTCAGCTACCCCGACATGGTGATGCTCGCCGGCGGTCGCCCGGTGATCCTCGAGACCAGGGCCGAGGATGACTTCGCGGTCACCGCCGCGCAGGTCGCCGCCGCGTGCACCGGACGCACGCGTGCGATCGTGCTCAACAACCCTTCGAACCCGACCGGCGCCGTGTACACGCGCGCGCAGATCGAGGCGCTCGCGAAGGTCGTCGTCGAGAAGGACATCCTCGTGATCTCCGACGATATCTACCGCCAGCTCGTCTACGGAGACGCCGAGTACGTCTCGATCGCGGCGATCAGCCCCGAGGTGGCGAAGCGCACGATCCTCGTCGATGGCGTGTCGAAGACGTACGCGATGACCGGCTGGCGCATCGGGTACACTGCTGGCCCGCTGCCGCTGATCAAGGCGATGGCCAAGATCCAGGGCCAGTCGACCTCGAACCCGACGAACGTCGCGCAGATCGCGACGCTGGCCGCCCTGACCGGACCGCAGGACTGCGTCGCCACCATGCGCAAGGCGTTCGACGAGCGCCGCGTCGAGATGGTGAAGCTGCTGCGCGCGATTCCAAACGTCTCCTGCCGCGAACCGAAGGGCGCGTTCTACGCTTTCCCTGACGTGTCTGCCTACGTCGGCAAGAAGTCCCCCGAGGGTTCGATCCTGGACGACGACGTGCAGCTCTGCGACTGGCTCGTCGAGGTCGGCAAGGTCGCCGTGGTCCCGGGCTCCGGGTTCGGCGCGCCGGGCTTCGTGCGCCTGTCGTACGCGACCTCGATGGAGAACATCCGCGACGGCGTCGGCCGGCTCGCGAAGGCGCTCGGGACCCTGCGCTGAACACTCCCGGTACTGGCCGGGTAGCCCGGTGGGATCGCTTCGCTTCCGGCCTCGGGTAGCCCCCGGGTCGCAGGCCGAGACGATCTGGGCGGATCGAACCAACTCGCCCCGCGCGACGTGCAGCACCCGGTGGTGAAGGAGTAAGCTTCGAGAGTCGTATGTCGAACGAGAAGGAGAAGACCGCCTTCCTCCAGTCCCCGCTGATCCCGCGCAAGACCGGCGCTGGTGGCAACGCGGACTCCGTGCTGGTCTCGATCTACCCGTCGGGCACCACGATGGGGAAGCGGTTCGCGCTCAACAAGCAGGAGCACTTCATCGGCCGGCTCGAGGAGCTGGAGATCCCGCTCGAAGGCGAGGGCCTGTCCCGGCGACATGCGCGGATCTACCGCGACTCGCTCGGCTGGTATGTCGAGGACCTCGGCTCCACGAACGGCACCCACGTCAACGACGTCAAGATCGCGACACAGCAGCTCAAGGACGGCGACCTGATCCGGACCGGCGTCGCGATCTGCAAGTTCCTCTCGGGCGACAACATCGAGGCCGCCTACCACGAGGAGATCTACCGGATGTCGATCATGGACGGCCTCACCGGCGTCCACAACAAGCGCTACTTCCTCGAGCTGATGGAGCGCGAGCTCGCCACGTCGGTCCGGCAACAGACACCGCTGTCGCTGATCATGGTCGACATCGATCACTTCAAGAAGATCAACGACACGCACGGTCACCTCGCCGGCGATGCGGCGCTCAAGGAAATGTGCCGCCGGCTCGCGCCACGCATGCGCACCACCGATCTGCTCGCACGCTACGGCGGCGAGGAGTTCGCCGTGGTGCTGCCCGCGACCACTCGCGAGGGCGCACTGCAGTACGCCGAGGTGCTGCGCGCGCTCGTCGAGAGCCAGCCGTTCGCGTACGACCAGATCTGGATCCCGGCGACCATCAGCCTCGGCGTGGCCACCGTGGACCCGCAGGCGCCCGGCACGGTCACCGATCTGATCGCGCGCGCCGATGCGAACCTGTACGAAGCGAAGCGCTCCGGCCGCAACCGCGCCGTCGGCTGATCGCCACTACTGCGAGAACCACGAGCAGCGCTCGTGCACGCAGCCGCACCAGATCGGCGTCCCGTACCGGGTGTAGACCAAGAGCTCGAGGCCGCCCCTCAAGTACCACGCGGAGCACACGTTGCTGTTCGCGCCCTCGCAGTCCCCGTCGTCGGCGCACGCGCCGCGGCCGTCGTGGTCGCCCTTCCGCGGAGCGTTCGGATCGTAGGTGCCCTTCGTGGAGTAGTGCTGAACCGGGGCGCACCCAGGGCCGGCCTTGCACGAAGGTCCGCGTGCTTCCTTGAAGGTCGTCACCACATCGAGCTCGGCGTCCGCGAGTCCGAGCGTATCGATGGCCCTCGCGATCCCCTGTGCGAGCGCGTCGAGGGTGATCTGGCACGCCGACTGATCGACCTTGATGCACGACGCATCTCCGACGCCGGCGCACTTGTAGACCGAGGTCATGCCGATGTGGGCGTTCGCGACTCCGGCCGTGAACACCTCGTTCCGCAACGCCTGCCACAGCGCCGTGCCCTCGGCGGTGGTGAGCACTCGGCCAGTGCGCGTGAGGTGCGCGCCGCGCTCGAGCGGCGCCACGGCGAAGCCGGAGAGCTCGGTCGGCAGGTCGTCCATCAGGTGGCCAGCCTTCGCGCGCTCGACGCAACTCATGTCGACGACCGGCTCGACGTCCGGTCGCGCGTTGCCCGGCGCCGCGGGCGGAAGTGGTGCGCTCCTCCCCGACGAACAGCCCAGGACGCCGAGAACGAGCAGACATTTCACGAGTAGACCTTAGCGCAGGTGCGACCTGCGACGCGTCGTGGTCGCCGCGGCGACTGACAGGGTGTGACCAGCCGATCGTGTCATCGCGGATCACGAGCTGCCACAACGAAGACATGAAGATCGCCAAGACCCTGTTCGCGGCTGCTGTCACCATGAGCGCGCTCGGTGTCGTGGATCAGCGCGAGACCCTGGTGTGGGCACAGAGCGCCTCGGGGACCATCACCGGAGTGATCAAGGACAAGGCTAGCGGGCAGCCGCTCGCCGGCGTCACCGTCATCGCGACCTCGCCGTCACTCAAGGGGGCCCAGACAGCGATCACCGACGAAACCGGCGCCTACGCGATCACGAACCTGCCGCCGGGCACGTACATGGTGACGTTCTACTACCTCGACATCACGATCGAGCGGTCGGGGATCGCCGTCAAGCTCGGGGTCAAGACACCGGTGTTCGCGTCCCTCGATACGCGCCAGAGCGGCGGCGAGCTGATCAAGATCCAGGACACCGTACCGACCATCGATCCCACGACCACGACGCAGGGGATCACGATCGACAAGAACTACACGAAGAACATCCCTGTCCCGGGCCGCACGTTCCAGGGTGTGCTCGGCGCGGCGTCCGGATCGCAGGCCGATAAGTCCGGTGTGTCGTACAGCGGTAGTACATCGCTGGGCAACACCTACGTCGTCGACGGCATGGGGCCTGGGCACAACACCGAAGGTTACGCGCGGATCGACGACAACCCGTTCACGCGTGTCAGCGCGGCGCCGCTCTCGACGTTCTCCGTGGATGTCGACACGGCGTCGTACGCGAACACGCGGCGATTCCTGCGCGACGGCACGCTGCCACCGCAGGATGCCGTGCGCGTCGAGGAGCTCATCAATTACTTCCACTACGACTATCCGGCGCCGACAGGCAGGAGCCCGTTCTCGGTCCACACCGAGGTCGGCCCGAGCCCGTGGAACGCCGCGCTCAAGCTGGTGCGCGTGGCGCTGCAGACGCAGCCGATCGCCGATGCCAACGTGCCCGCGCGAAACCTCACGTTCCTGCTCGACGTCTCCGGCTCGATGGATAGCGAGAACAAGCTGCCCCTGCTGATCCAGGCGATGGGCCTGCTCGTGGATCAGCTGCGGCCGCAGGATCGGATCGCGGTCGTGGT
>JAYVLW010000761.1:0-3718 GCA_043759315.1 Myxococcales bacterium | reverse complement strand
GCGGAGCCAGCGGAGCCCACGTCCGTGACCGCGCTCCCCGCACTGCCGTTCTGCGGCGTGGTGGCGCTGCCGCTCTGTGGCGTGGTGGCGCTGCCGTTCTGTGGCGTGGTGGCGCTGCCCTTGTCGACTGTCTTGTCGCCGCCGCCCAGCGGCGGGGTCACGCCCTGACTTCCGGCGGCCGCGCTGCCCGTGTCATCGGAGCCCAGGGTGGTCCCGTTGCCCGACTTGACGTCCTTGCCGGTCATCACGATCGCGATGCCCGCACCCGCGCCGGCGACCACGAGGATGCCCGCGATCAAGAACGGAGCGCGGCTCTTCTTCTTGCCGGTGACCTGGCCCGCGGCGGCACCGAGCGTGGTCGGGGCCGGCGTGGCGCCCGGATAGATGCCCGAGGGCGGAGTGCCGTAGATCCCCGACGGCGGCTGCAAGGTCCCCGGCACCGGCGTGAACGGTGCGGGCGTCATGCGGTTCGGTACCGGCGCCGTCGATGGCATCAGCTGGGTCTGCATGAAGTTCGCGACGCCACCGTGCGCTTCGACATAGCCGACCGGGTCGGCCATCGCGCGCATCATCTCGTCCATCGTCGGGTAGCGCATCTCGGGGCGCTTCTCGAGCGCCTTCATCACGATTGCCTCGACGTGCGGCGACATCATGCGGAGCTGGGAGACCGGGACCGGGCGCTGCGTCAGGTGCTGGACGAGGATCTCGCCATAGCCCTCACCGATGAACGGCACGCGGCCGGTCAACATCTCGTAGAGCACGATGCCAAGCGCGTAGATGTCGGTCCGCAGATCGACGTTGCCGCGGCCCTCGCACTGCTCCGGCGACATATAGGCCGGCGTGCCCATGACGATGCCGGTACGCGTGCGCGACGAGCCCTGCGCGTCGCCGGTGAGCTTGGCGATGCCGAAGTCGAGGAGCTTCACGAAGTCGCGGTCGCGACCGCGCTGCTGGAGGATGATGTTGTCGGGCTTGAGGTCGCGATGGACGATGCCCATCCTGTGCGACGCGGCGAGCGCATCCGCGACCTGCATCGCGATCCCGAGCGCGCGCTCCGGCGGAAGCGGCTGCTGCTCGGTGCGGAGGAGGTTCGAGAGCGTGCCGCCCGCGAGGTACTCCATGATGAAGTACACGAGCTTGTCGCGCGTGGCGCCTGCCTGGATGACGCCGTAGTCGATGATGTCGACGATGTTCGGGTGGCCGATGTCGTTGACCGCGCGCGCCTCGTTGAAGAACCGCTTGGTCACGTCCTCGTTCGCCGAGAACTCGGCGTGGAGAACCTTGAGCGCGACCTTCTTGCCGATCTGTGGGTGCTCCGCCAGATAGACCGATCCCATCCCACCCTCGCCCAACTTCTGGATGACCAGATAGTTGCCGATGGTTTGCCCGATCAAGAGGTCTGCTGGCGGGGGCCCTTGTTGGGGGTCCATGAGGTCTCCGCGACGCATCATCCTAGCTCACAACCTGGTGAAAAGTCGCGGATTCGCAAGGAGCGTGTCACGATAAGCATCGTGCGCGCCTTCGCAATGTGGGTCGTTCTCGGTGTGCTCACGGCTCGTCCCGCCTTTGCAGAGGACCTACCCGACGTGAAGTCGCGGTCCGCCATTGCTATAGACGCAGCGACCGGCGCCGAGATCTTCGGCAAGGATGCCGACCAGATCCGGCCGATCGCATCGACCACGAAGATCTTCGTGGCCATGGCGGTGCGCCAGAAGGGCATCGATCTCGATGGTTGGACCGAGATCAAGAAGTCCGATGCACGCGCCGCGGCCGGTGGGGCCCGCACGCGGCTGGATGTGGGTCAGAAGTTCCGGAACAAGGACCTCCTGCGCGCCATGCTCATGGCATCAGACAACCGAGCGCCGACCGCCCTTGGGCGCGCCGCGGGCATGGACGGCGACGAGCTGATCGCGCAGATGAACAAGGTCGCGAAGAAGCTGAACCTCAAGCGGACCAAGTTCACCGACACGTCGGGGCTGCGCGGCAACGTGTCCACCGCGCGAGAGATGGCCGTGGCGCTGCGCGCCGCGCTCGAGGACGAGACGCTGCGCGAGATCATGCACGAGGACTTCGCCGAGGTGATCTCGAAGGATCGCTACGCGAAGATCGGTTACGGCACCACGAACCAGCCGCTCGTCGCGAAGCGCTACGACGTGATCGGCGGCAAGACCGGCTACACGAAGCCCGCCGGCTACTGCTTCGTCAGCGCCGCGCGGTTCGACAAGCGCGAGGTCGTGATGGCGTTCCTCGGCGCGGACGAGAAGATGACCCGGTTCGGCGACTTCAACCGCGTCGCCGCGTGGATCGAGCGCGGCGCGCCCGGTTCGAAGATCTCGACGAAGCGGCCGAAGCGCGCGACGCCGAAGCTCGACGTCGAAGCGCGCGGCCGCGTCGCCGCCCCGTAGCGCGTGCGCCGTGGCATGCTCGCCCGGTGACGTGGAATCGGCGCGAGATGCTCGCCGGCCTGGGCGTTGGCTCGGCCTCGCTGCTGCTGGCGTTCGGCTGTGGCGTCGCCCCGAAGCAGATCCGCCTCGCGCCGCAGGTTCGGGATGACGTCCGCACGTGGCTGCGCGACGCCGTGTCGCGCCTCGTCACCGTGTATCCGCACGTCCACGCGCTCGCCGTCAGCCGGCGGCGAACCACCGCGGGGATCGATATCCTCGGCACCGGCGTGGCGCGGACTCGGCGCGATGGCGTGGTGTTCACGGTTCGCGACAAGGACGGCAGGTCGCGCGAGCACGCGACCGCGGACCTCTCGCGCGCGGGCGTGCAGGCTGCGGTGCGCGCGCTCGCCCCGGGCTCGCTGAAGCCCGCCGATCTGGTGTTTCCGGATCCGCCGCCGCCGCCGAAGGACGCCGTCGAGATCGCCGACGATGCGCTGCGCAACCGGGTCGGCGCCATCATGCGGCAGGACAAGTCTGGATCGAGCCGCATCGTCTACGCCGCCGCGCTGATCGACATCGACGATGTCACGCTGTGGTCGATCGGTCCCGGGATGGATCTCGAGCATCAGGTGCGCCGCGTGCGCAAGCGGGCCACGCGTGCGGCGTGGAATGGCTCGCGGCCGAGCGTGAGCGAGGTGGAGCGCGGCTGGGTTGGCGACGTCGACGACCAGGAGCTGTCCGAGCAAGACGTCACGAACGCGAGCCTCAACGCGATGCTGCTGATGACGCCCGGTGCGTTCGAGGACGGCGTGCAGACCATCGTCCTCGAGCCGAGCGTGAGCGCGACGATCATCGACGCCGCCGTGCGTGGCCTGCTGACATCATCGGCGGCGCGGCGCCCCGAGGTCACGCGCCGGCTCGCCCTCGGCGCGGCCGTCGCATCGCCGCAGCTGACCTTGATCGATGATCCCCGCGCGCCCCAGGCGTACGGCGGGTTTCCGTTCGATGACGAGGGCGAGCCGGCGGCGCGCGTGGTGCTGCTCGAGCAGGGCAAGGTCGCCGGGCGGCTCGCGCGCGCGCGACGGCCCGGGCACATCGGGATGCTCGTGCCGACGCCGTCTCATCTGAAGTTGATGCCCGGCACCGTCAAGCGGAGCGATCTCCTCGGCGATGGCTGGCTGCTCGAGGGCAAGGTCGGGGCGGTGTTCGATCCGGCGAGCGATCGCATCGTCGTCGCGGTGGCGCGCGCACGCGAGCTCAAGGGCAGCGGAACGACGGGGCGCGTGTACGCGGATGTCGAGCTCGTCGGAGATCTCGCCGGGCTGCTGGCGGCC
>JAYVLW010000760.1:0-2968 GCA_043759315.1 Myxococcales bacterium | reverse complement strand
GGCCGCCGATCGCCATCACAACGTCCCACATGCCGAGACCGGCAGGTAACGGTGGCGACGGCTCGCCGGAGGCATACGAGTCGAGCGTCAACCTGGTTCGGGTTTCTCTCGATCACCGTGGGGCCGAGTCTGCTACCCAGCGACGCAACCGCAGCGACGACAGCAGCACGCTGACGCTCGACAGTGACATCGCGGCGCTCGCGAGCACGGGCGAGAGGTAGCCGAGCGCCGCGAGCGGGATGCAGACCGCGTTGTACGCGAACGCCGCGACGAGGTTGCGCCGGATCACGTGCAGCGTCGCGCGCGCCAGCGACAACGCCGTGGGCACCGCGGCGATTCCCCCGCGCAGCAACGTCACGTCCGCGGCGGCCGCCGCGATCTCGGTGCCGCTGCCGAGCGCGATGCCGAGATCCGCCGCGGCGAGCGCGGGCGCATCGTTGATGCCGTCGCCGACCATCGCCACCTTGTGGTGGCCGTCGCGTTGCGCGCGCACCAGCGCGGCCTTCTCCGTTGGGCGGGCACCGGCGTGGACGTTCGTGATCCCGACCGCGCGGCCGATCTCGTTCGCGACCTCCGCCCGGTCGCCGGTGATCATCACGGGCGTGATCCCGAGGCGCCGCAGCGCCGCGATCGCCGCCGCCGCGTCGGGGGAGGCCGGATCTGCGACGGCGACCAGCCCCGCGTGCACGCCGTCGATCGCGACGTGACACACCGATGCCCCCGCCGGGATGTCACCGTCCTCGGCGAGCTCCACGCTCGCGAGCGCGAGGAAGTCCCGCGAGCCGACGCGGATCTGCTTGCCGCCGACGGTGGCCGTCACACCGCCGCCTGGATGGGCCACCACCTCCGTTGCGGGCGCGAGGCCAAGTGATCGCGCGCGCGCTCCGTTCACGATCGCGCGCGCGAGGGGGTGCTCGCTCCCCTGCTCCGCCGATGCGGCGAGGGCGAGGAGCTCGTCGGCAGGTAACGTGCGGCCGATGGTCCGGACCACGGTCGGCGTCCCCGCGGTCAGCGTGCCGGTCTTGTCGAGACACACCACGTCGATCGCGCTGCCGAGCTCGAGCGCCGCCGCGCCACGGAACAGGATCCCGAGCTCCGCACCGCGCGCCGTACCGACCGCGACCGCCGCCGGCGTCGCGAGCCCGAGTGCGCAGGGACATGCGACGACGAGCACCGCGATCGCCCGTTCGAGCGCGCCGTCCGCGCCGAGGCCCGCGACCACCCATGCGCCGAACGTCACGGCGGCGCTCGCGAGGACGACCGGAACGAACACCGCCGAGACGCGATCCGCGAGCCGGGCGATCGGCGCCTTGCTTCCCTGCGCGTCCTCGACCGCGTGGGCGATGCGCGCGAGCGCCGTGTCCGCGCCGGCGCGCGCGATCCGCACGGTCAGCACCCCGTGATGGTTGAGCGTGCCGGCGTAGAGCGGTGATCCTTCCGCCTTGTCCACCGGCATCGGCTCGCCCGTCAACATCGCCTCGTCGACGGCCGACTGCCCCTCGATCACCGTGCCATCGGCCGCGACGCGCTCGCCGGGCCTCACCACGATGACGTCTCCCGCGGCGAGCTCCGCCGCATCGACATCGCGCTCGGCGCCATCGGTGATCCGGTGCGCCGCGGCGGGAGCGAGCGAGAGCAGACCGCGGACGGCGTCGGTGAGGCGCGAGCGCGCGCGCGCCTCGAGCAGCTTGCCCACCATCACGAACGCGACGATCGCCGCGCCCGCCTCGAAGTAGAGCGCCGGCATGTGCGCGTGCATGGACGTCGATGCCAGCCAGCGAACCGTCGCGATGGTCGACGACAGCCACGCGGCGCCCGCGCCAAGCGCGATCAGCGTGTTCATGTCGGGCGCACCGTGGCGCACGGCGATCGCACCGCCGCGGAAGTAACGCAGGCCAGGTCCGAGCACCACGAGCGTGCCGAGCACCAGCTGCGCGATCACGCTGCCCGTCCCTTCGAACACACCGTGCGCCATCGCGATCACGAGCAGCGGAACGGTGAGGACGATCGCGACCGTGGCGTCGCGCCGCAGGGTGCGGGTGTCCTCGCGCACCGCGTCCTCGATCGCCTTCAGCCGCGCGCCACCGGTCGCCCCCGGTCGGGAACCGCCGTCGAGCACATCGGCCGGGACCTCGTAGCCCGCGCCACGGATCCCGGCGACGATCGCCGCGAGATCCGGATCGCCCAGCACCTCGATCTGAGCGCGCGAGGTGACGAGGTTGACGTCCGCGCGCGTGACGTTCGGGACCGCGGCGACCGCCTTCTCGACGCGCCGCACGCACGCCGCACACGTCATTCCCAGCACGGGAACATCGAGGACGTGGGTCTGGTTTGACATGCTACAGTGCTCGCGTGATCACGACTCTGGACATCAATGGGATGACCTGCAACGGCTGCGTGAAACATGTCGACCAGGCACTTCGGGCAGTGCCCGGGGTGACCGCCGTGGAGGTCAACCTGGCCGAGCATCGCGCCAAGATCGTCCACGATCCCGGGCAGGCCCCCGTCCCCACGCTCGTCGCGGCGGTCGCGGGCGCCGGGTACGCTGCGGTCGCGCCCGGCGTCTAGCCCCAGATCAGTTGGCCTACGCAGGCGCCCCGGCCCGGCGTTCGCGGTGGTCTGCCTCCACGACCCGCCTCGCGCGTCCGCCGCGCGCGTTGGCGCGAGTGCGAGTGTTCTGCCGTGATCTCAGCCCTCCGCGACCTCGCGCACCGCAGCGGGCGCTCACGCGCTTCCACCCTCCACCGCACGGGCTACGTGACGCGCGCGACCGGCCCCCCGCCCACTCCGGTGAAGGGGCTTGCTGGGCACCTCGTGGAAGTCGATCCGCCCGTACATCAACCAGCCCTGACTCAGCAGCCAGGTCCTTGGCTCCCACACGATCATCGGCTCGTACGCCGCCGGCGCCGACCACGTGAAGCTCGGGTCCGCGAACACCTTCCATCCCCGGAACGCGATTCCCGACGAG
>JAYVLW010000759.1:0-4351 GCA_043759315.1 Myxococcales bacterium | reverse complement strand
CGCGAGCTCGCCGGTATCGACGCCCCACACCGTGAGACCGCGGCGCGCGAGCGCGAGGACGGCTCCGCCGGGTGCGGCGCCGATCTCGAGCGCGACCTGACCCGCGGCCATCGGCAGCTTCGCCCACGCGATCGCCTCCTCGATCTTCGCGTACGCGCGGGAGGGAGCATCCGCGGGCACCACCACGCCGAACCCACCGCCGGCCTCAGGCCCACGCGTGCGATCGTGGCGATGGATCCCGAGGAACACGGCCTCCGCGGTCGCGAGCCCCGGGGGCACGATGAGGTTCGCGACCAGCTCGCCATCGGCGGCGGGACCATGTGGGCCGAGGGCCTGCCAGGGTTCGAGATCGGCGGGCTGCTCGGGATCGCGGCCGTAGACGTGGACCCGCGCGACGCCCAGCTCGGCGAGCACGTCGCGCACGGATCCGGCGTCGACGACCGTGCCGAGCGACTTGCCCCACACCCGCGCGAACACGGAGCCCGGCGGATCGTCGGGCGCGATCGCGCCCTTCGCCTTGAACGTCACCAGGCCGGGGCGCGAGAACGCGAACGCGAGATCGGGCCGATCCCGAGCCACCTCGAGCTTGACCGCCGGTTCGACGCCGGGGAGGCAGCTCGCGAACGCGAAGTCGGGCACGGCGCACGATAGTATGACGGCGCTCGATGTACCGCTTGTTCTACTGGCTCGTGCTGCAGCGCCTCCCGGCAGAGGGGACGCACAAGGTCTCGTTCGCGCTGCTGCGCGCGCTGGTCGCGATCCCCGGGCTCGGTGCGCTGGTGCGCTGGTGGTACGCCCCGCGCGACGCCGCGCTCGCGACCCACGCGTTCGGCAAGGCGCTGCCCGGTCCGCTCGGCCTCGCCGCCGGGTTCGACAAGGACGCGAAGGGTGTGCGCGCCTTGCTCGCGGTCGGCTTCGGCTTCGTCGAGGTCGGCACCGTCACCGCCGAGGCGCAGCCCGGAAACCCCACCCCCCGCCTGTTCCGGTTGCCGCGCGACCGCGCCCTCGTCAATCGCATGGGCTTCAACAACGACGGCGCCGCCGCCGCCGCCCGGCGCCTCGTCCGCCGGCCCGCCGGCATGGTCGGGATCAACATCGGCAAGACCAAGCGTGTCGCCGAGGCGGAGGCGCTCGCAGACTTCACCGCGAGCGCCGAGCAGCTCGCCCCGCTCGCCGACTACCTCGTGGTCAACGTCAGCTCGCCGAACACGCCCGGCCTGCGCGACCTGCAGGCCGTCGACAAGCTGCGCCCGCTCCTCGCCGCGGTGCGAACCGCCTGCGATCGCGCATCGCCGCTGCGCAAGGTGCCGCTGCTCGTCAAGATCGCGCCGGACCTCGCCGACGACGACATCGACGCGGTCGCGGATCTCGCGCTCGAGCTCGCGCTCGATGGCATCATCGCGACGAACACCACGATCTCCCGCGCCGGCCTCGCCACGCCCGAGGCCGCGGTCACCGCGCTCGGCAACGGCGGCCTGTCCGGTGCGCCGCTCAAGGCGCGCTCGCTCGCCGTGCTGCGCCGGCTGCGCGCGCGCGTGGGCACGAAGGTCACCCTGATCAGCGTGGGTGGGATCGAGACCGCGGACGATGCGTGGCAGCGGATCCGCGCCGGCGCCACCCTCGTGCAGGGCTACACCGGCTTCATCTACGGCGGCCCGGGGTGGCCGCGTCGCCTGCAGCGCGAGCTCGCCGCGAAGGTCCGCGGCGCCGGGCTCACGACGATCGAGCAGGCGATCGGCGCCGACGTCTGAGGCTGCTAGAGTGCCCGCATGGCCATCCGAAAGATCGCCCAGATCGGACATCCGGTGCTCCGGCAGATCGCGCGTGACGTGAGTCGCGAGGAGCTGGCCACGCCTGGGATGCAGGGGTTCATCGACGACCTCGTGGAGACCATGCGAGACGCCGACGGTGCGGGGCTCGCGGCGATCCAGGTCTACGAGCCGGTCCGGATCTGCGCGATCGAGGTCCGCAACAACCCTCGCTATCCGTACAAGCCGCCGATCCCCCTGACCATCCTCGTCAACCCCGTGCTGACGCCGGTGGACGACGAGCAGTTCGAGAACAACGAGGGCTGCCTGTCGGTGCCGAACCTTCGCGGCATGGTGAAGCGGAACGTCCACGTTCACGTCACGGCCTGGGACCGCCACGGCAACGCGATCGACGAGGTCGTGCACGGGCTCAAGGCCGGCACGTACCAGCACGAGGTCGATCACCTGCTCGGCAAGATCTTCGTCGATCGCGTCACCGACCCCAGCACGTTCTCGACCTGGGTGGAGTTCGACCGCCACCACAAGGCGGCCTTCGTGGAGCGTGCCAAGGCGCTCGTCGAGCGCGTCGGATCGTAAATCGCTGCGTTCGCGGCGGGATTTCCGGCCAGCGCCTTGCCGGGAGGACCGCTGGTAGGGTCTCCTTGGGGCAATGGCGCGCAAGCGGGCCCCACGGAAGCCGGTGCTATCTGCACCCGCGGCCGAGCTCCGCGGGGTGGCGCCCAAGTCCGCGCGCGGCAAGAAGAAGGCCGCCGGCGGTCCGACGATCACGGTGCGCCACATGAACCGGCGCGACATCGGCCGGGTGTGGGACTTCCTCAAGGTGTCGTTCCGCGACGTCAACGCGGAGACCGTCGAGTATCAGCGCCCGCGCTCGAAGCACCGGTTCGAGGAGATCTACGAGGAGGAGGGCATCGAGCAGCTCCTGTTCGAGGTCGAGGGCGACATCGTCGCGTACGCCGAGTGCAGCTACGAGGTCACCGGCTCCGACAACTGGATCAACCCGCGCTACTTCGAGAAGCGCGACATGCGGCCGCTGTTCCTCGACGAGCTCGCGGTGCACCCCGAGTGGCACGGCCGCGGCGTCGGATCATTCGCGATGGAGCAGCTCCACCACCTCGCGCGCGTACACGGCCTCAACCACCTCGTGCTCGAGGTGGCGGAGAACAACGAGCGCGCGCTCAACTGGTACAAGAAGCGCTCGTTCAAGAAGCTCGACGCGGCGATCTTCATGGCCGCGCCCGTCGTGATCGAGCCCGAGCTGCTGCCGCCCCGCGAGCTGCCGGCCGCGCGCGAAGCCGAGCCAGAACCTTCCGACGACGACGACTCGGCGCAGGAATAGACGGCGCCAGCTCGAACTGGATCAGCCGAGCTTCTTCTTCAGCTCGGCGATGTCGGCCTCGATGCGATCGAGGCGACGGTTCGTGGCGTCGACGGCGCGCTGGTCGCGAGCGATGTCCGCCAGGAGCTGTGCGGCCATCTCGCTGCCTTGGCGTCGGAGCTCGTCGCCGAGCCGCCGCTTCTCGTCAGCATCGTCCGCCATTCCTCAGCCCACCTTTCGCTTGAGCTCGTCGACGTCGGTCTCGATCCGCGCGACGCGATCGCGAAGATCGAAGCGATCCTCGACGAGCTTGTGGAGATCCCGCGACGACGCGACCAGCTCGGTGTGCCGCGTCGCAGCGCGGAGCTCGACCTCGTGGAACCGATCCTGCACGACGCCAAGAACTTCGACGCGCACGCGTTCGACGCGCTTGTTCGTTTCGTCGAGGCGCGTGTTCGTTTCGTCGAGGCGCGCGTTCGTTTCGTCGATGCGCGCGTTCGTCTGGCCGTGCTTCTCGCGAAGTTCTTCGCGAAGGCCAGCCAGGATCTTCAGGATGAGGTTGTCGTCCTCGGACATCGCAGGCTCCAGTGTAGCGGTTGTTCCGAGGGCGAGCAGCACAAACGATGCCGTGCGGAACCGCGCGAAATCACGAAGCACGCGCGCGCCGCGTGTCCAGCCGGCGGACAGCTCGGGTCAGTCGTCCCGGATCATGGAACCTCGCAACGACCGCGAACGTACGCGTCTGGCGGCGCGTCGTGCACGACGAAGCGAAGGTGATCGGTGGTCTCCGCGCATGCTGCCGCGTCGACGATAATCTCGAAGCACGCGCCGTCGGCCGGGCACGCGGGCAGCGGCTCCTCGACGCCGCCGATGACGAGCGTCCCCACGCACGTCGGCTGGATCCCGGTGGCCGTGTCGCTGTCGCGCAGCTTCGACGTATCGAGGCACGCGACGCCGAACATCTGCTTCGCGACTCGGGCGAGCTCGGCGAGCGACGGGCGGAGATCCTGCGAGCACACCGAAGTCGGTACTCCGTGTGCGCCGAGCTGCTCCACGAGCGCATGCATGCGAACCGGCGGATCGGCGACCGCGAGTTCGCCGAACGAGAGGGTCCACGAGCAGGCGTGTGCGAGCGAGGTGACCATGCCGCCGCCAGGGGGCGTTCGCAGCTCGATCTCGACCGGCGTGGCCGGTCCTGCGATCAGCCCGATGACGAACCGCGATGGATCGCCGACGAGCGAGCCGAAGTACTCGCCGAACGCAT
>JAYVLW010000758.1:0-3380 GCA_043759315.1 Myxococcales bacterium | reverse complement strand
CTTGGCGTCAAGATCATCTGCTCGGCCAGGGCGAGCGGGATCGCCGATACGGGAGAGGGCGTCGAGATCCGCTTCACCGACCGCGAGCCGCTCGCGATCGACATGATCGTCGTCTCGGCCGGCGTCCGGCCGCGGGACGAGCTCGCCGGGCCGGCGGGGCTCGCGCGCGGTGAGCGCGGTGGCATCGCCGTTGGGGACGATCTCCGGACGAGCGATCCGCACATCTTCGCGATCGGCGAGTGTGCAGCCCACCGCAATTTCGTCTACGGCCTCGTGGCGCCGGGTTATGCGATGGCCGATCGCGTCGCCGCGGCGATCTTCGGGGAAGCCTCGCCTTTCACGGGCGCGGACCTCTCGACCAAGCTCAAGCTCCTCGGGGTCGACGTCGGGAGCTTCGGCAATCCCTTCGCCGACGAGATCGCCCCGACCCCGGCCGGCAGCGTGTCGACCGGTAACGTGCAGACGATCGTCTACGAGGACGCCTATCGCGGCGTCTACCAGAAGCTCCTCGTCTCGAACGAGGATCGCCGGCTGATCGGAGGCATTCTCGTCGGGGACTGTGAGCCGTACGCGACGCTGCTGGCGCTGACCCAGCGCGGGAAGCCTCTCGAAGTCGAGCCCCATGAGCTGCTCTTCGGCAAGGGCGAGGCGATCGATCTCGGCGCGGAAGCCCAGCTCTGCTCCTGCAACGACGTGAGCTACGGCGACGTCCGCAAGGCGATTCGCGAACAGGAGCTCGCGACCGTCGGTGGGATCAAGGCCTGCACCCGAGCGGGCACCGGCTGCGGTGGCTGCGTTCCGGTCCTGACGCGGGTCCTCGAACAGGAGCTCCTGGCCGCGGGCCGCGAGGTCGACCGCAACCTCTGCGAGCATTTTTCGTTCACGCGGCCCGAGCTCTTCCAGATCGTGAAGGTGAGCCGCGCGAAATCCTTCGACGCTGTCCTCGCGAGCCACGGGCACGGCAACGGCTGCGAAGTCTGCCGGCCCGCCGTCGCCTCGATCCTCGCCACGACCTGGGCCGACCCGATCCTGAATCACCAGTCGATCCAGGACACCAACGACCGCTTCCTCGCGAACATGCAGCGGCGCGGGCTCTACTCGATCGTTCCGCGAGTCGCGGGCGGCGAGATCACCGCCGACAAGCTGATCGTGCTCGGCCAGGTCGCGAAGAAGCACAACCTCTACTGCAAGATCACGGGCGGCCAGCGGATCGACCTGTTCGGCGCCCGTGTCGACCAGCTGCCCGAGATCTGGGAGGAGCTCGTCGCGGCGGGCTTCGAGAGCGGTCATGCGTACGGCAAGGCGCTCCGGACGGTGAAGAGCTGTGTCGGCACTTCCTGGTGCCGCTTCGGCGTCCAGGATTCGACGTCCTTCGCGATCCGGATCGAGGAGCGCTACCGCGGCATGCGTTCGCCGCACAAGCTCAAGTCCGCGGTGTCCGGCTGCATCCGGGAGTGCGCGGAGGCGCAGAGCAAGGATTTCGGATTCATCGCGACCGAGGAGGGCTGGAACATCTATGTCTGCGGCAACGGCGGCTCGCGGCCGCGGCATGCGGACCTGCTCGCGACGGGGGTCTCCGACGACGAGGCGATCCGGCTGATCGACCGTTTCCTGATGTACTACATCCACACCGCCAATCCGCTCGAGCGAACAGCGCCCTGGCTCGACCGCCTCGACGGCGGCATCGAGTACCTGAAGAGCGTCGTGATCGGCGACGTGCTCGGGATCGCAGCCGACCTCGAACGCGACATGGCGAAGCTCGTCGACAGTTATCAATGCGAGTGGAAGGAGGTCGTCGAGAATCCGGAGCGGCGGGCGCTCTTCCGGCATTTCGCGAACTCCCAGGAGACCGATGACGAGGTCGAGCTGACCCTGGAGCGCACCCAGATCCGGCCGGGCGATTGGAGCGAAGGCGGACACGAGCCCCGGCGCGAGGGCGGGACAGCCGAAGAGGACTGGACCTGGAAGCGGGTGGGTGGACTCGACGCCCTGCCGAAGGACGCCGGGCTCGCCTACCGCGTCGACGGCGGTCAGCTCGCGATCTTCCACGTTGCGAGCGAAGACCACTACTACGCGAGCGAGAATCGCTGCCCCCACAAGAAGGACATGGTGCTGTCGCGCGGCCTGCTCGGCAGCCAGGGCGATGAACCGAAGGTCGCCTGTCCGCTGCACAAGAAGACCTTCTCGCTGCGCACGGGCAAGGGATTGTCGGATCCCGCCTACAGCATCCGGACCTTCCCGGTCGAGGTCCGCGCGGACGGCATCTTCGTGAAGCTTCCGCCGGCCAGCGAGTGGGTGACGAAGCGGGAGAACGTCGCGAAGGGACACGGCTGCGGCGGAGGCGGCGCGCGCACGGGCGGCGGCTGCGGTGGGGGTTCCGCTCGCGCCAGTGGCGGTTGCGGTGGAGGGATGGGGTGAGCGCAGCGGAATCTCTCGACGGCGCGCCGCGTCTCGTCGATCTGCTGCTCGCCGAGCAGCGGACGCTGCGGGCGGTCGACGAATTCTCGACCTGGCACGAGAGTCGGGACAGCGCGAGTGCGCGCTTCGAGACGCTGATCCCCGGCGCGCTGCCGGGGGCGGGACAGCAATTCGCCTTCGCCGTCGACCTCGACAGCTGCACGGGCTGCAAAGCCTGTGTCACCGCCTGCCACAGCCTGAACGGACTCGAGGTCGGCGAGACCTGGCGCAAGGTCGGCGAGATCGAGAGTTCGTACGCTTCGTTCGACACGCCGCCGCACCGCCAGATGGTGACGACCGCCTGCCACCACTGCGAGGATCCGGCCTGTCTCGTGGGTTGTCCCGTGCGCGCCTACGACAAGGATTCGGTCACGGGCATCGTCATCCACCTCGACGACCAGTGCATCGGATGCCGCTACTGCCAGCTGATGTGTCCCTACGACGTGCCGCAGTTCTCGGAGCGGCTGGGCATCGTTCGCAAATGCGATATGTGCCATGGCCGCCTCGCCGCAGGCGAAGCGCCGGCCTGTGTCCAGGGCTGTCCGAACGAAGCGATCTCGATCGAGATCGTCGACCTCGCCGCGCCGCGCGAGGCGTTGTTATTGCCCATGATCCCGGGCGGCATGCCCCAGTCCTCGCTGACCGGTCCGACGACGCGCTACCGGACGCAGCGCGCGCCGGCGACCCTGTTGCGGCCGGTGGAGGGCTTCGAGGCACAGCCCGCCGAGCCGCATCTCCCCCTCGCCGTGATGCTCGTTCTCACGCAGGCTGCGATCGGGACGCTCTTTTTCGATCTCGTGCTTGCGACGGCGTTCCCGGCGAGCGCAGGGCTGGCGGTGCGCCGGGTCGCGCTGCTCGCGGCCGCGCTCATGGGCTTCGCCGGACTCGGCTCGAGCGTATTTCATCTCGGCCGTCCGCAGTGG
>JAYVLW010000757.1:0-11670 GCA_043759315.1 Myxococcales bacterium | reverse complement strand
CCCGAGCGCGAGCGCACGGGGGACGATCCAGCGGTCCGGCACGGCAGCATCCTAGCCCGGGTTACGCGACGCCTGGGGACACCGGGGGCAGGTCAGTCGTCCCCAGCCCGGACGCCTACACGGTCCTACGCCGCGGGATCATGGTCACCCAACTCCCCGAGGAGAACCCGAGCCTTGGCACGAAGCTTGGTACGGTTCCGCATATGAAGCTGGCGCCCGTGTTCGCGATGCTGCTGCTCGTTGCCTGCGGACCCTCGAGCGGCAGCGGTGATGACACCGATACCAGCGGCGACTCCGACGGCGACACCATCAGTGACAACGCCGAGGGCCGCGCGAGCGACCTGGATACCGACCACGACGGGACCCCGGACTACCTCGACGATGACAGCGACAACGACGGCATCCCCGACTATCGCGAGGCCGGCGACGCCGACGCCGCGTCCGCGCCGGTCGACTCCGATGGCGACGGGACGGCCGACTTCCGCGACACCGACAGCGACGAGAACGGCCGCGCCGACGGGCTCGATGGCGTCGACGACGTCGACAGCGATGGACAGGCGGACTTCCAGGACATGGACGACGACGGCGACAACATCTCCGACGTCGAGGAGCTCGGCCCGAACGCCCTGCAGGCGGTCGACAGCGACAACGACGGCGTTCCCGACTTCCGGGACACCGACAGCGACAACGACACGATCCTCGACCTCGACGAGACCCAGGCCGACTACGACAGCGATGGCCAGCCGAACTTCCAGGACCTCGACTCCGACGGCGACTGCGTCACCGATCGCCTCGAGAAGCGCGGAACGCCGCCCGCGGATACCGATGGCGATCACCACCCGGACTTCCTCGATCGCGACTCGGACAACGACGGCGTTCTCGACGTCGCCGAGGATCTGAACTGCAACGGCGTGCGTGATGGCAGCGAATCCAACGCGCTCAACGGCGACACCGATGGCGATGGCGTCAGCGATCTGATCGAGGTCGCCGCCGGCACGAACCCGAACAACCCGGCGAGCAATCCGCAGGCGAACGGTGACTTCGTGTTCGTCGAGCCGTACCAGGCGCCGCAGTCGCCGCTCGATTCGAACCTCGACTTCTCCACGAAGCTCCAGGCCGTGGATCTCTATGTCATCCTCGATCGATCGGGCTCGATGTCGCAGGAGATCTCGGCGGTGAAGAACAACCTGGCGACCGTGGTCGGAAACCTCGCGTGCCCGCCGCTCGGCAACGGTGCGCCGGGGAACTGCATCCCGGACCTGTGGGCCGGCGCGGGCACCGTGGGCTATCACGGCGCGGGTGCCGCGGCGTTCCAGAACTGGGTCGACATCCAGCCGAACCCGAGCTTCGCGAGCGTGCCGATCACCGAGCCCTCGACCTCGGACTTTGCCGAGCCGCTGACGTTCGCGGCGTGGGCCGCGATCACCGGTATGGGTGGCGCGAACTACACGATGGGCTCGGTCCCCGCGCGCGCCGGCTGCGGCGCCGGCAGGTTCGGCTATCCGTGCTTCCGCTCGACCGCGCTGCCGGTGGTGTTGCTCGCCACCGACGAGCAGCCGATCTCCCCGGGCGATACCTACAAGTCTCCCGCGTGGACGACCATCGTCAAGCCGGTGTTCCTCGCTGCGAAGGCGCGGCTCGTCGGCATCCTCGGCTCGGGCTTCGGCGCCGGGACCGACACGGACCTCCGCTTGATGGCGACCGATACCGGAGCGATCGACGCGCTCAACGGCAACGCGCCGCTCGTGTTCGACGGTGCCGGCGCGAACGCCGCCTCGGCCATCCAGACCGGCATCTTCCGCCTCGCGAATGGCCTGCCACTCGATATCAACGCCGTCTCGACGGACGATCCGAGCGACGCCGTCAACGCCGTGACCTCGTTCGTCGACCACCTCGAGACCCTGCAACTCGGCACCGCGCAGTGCATGAACGGCCTCACCGACATCGACACGAACAGCGACACCTTCAAGGACAAGTTCCTCCAGGTCCGCACCGGCACGCCCGTGTGCTGGAAGGTTGCCTCGAAGCAGAACACCACGGTGCCGGCGCTCGATACGCCGCAGCTGTTCCGCGCGACCGTCACCGTCTACGGCGACGGCATCACGCAGCTCGACCAGCGCGACGTGTTCTTCCTCGTGCCCCCGAAGAACCCCGACGGTCCGATCCAGTAGCCGTCAGCGCACGATGCCGTGCAGGCGATCCGACTCCGCCTGCATCATCACGCGGAACCGTTGCGCCTGCGTGGCGTCGAACCGCGGGTTCGGCTGGCCGAGGATCTCGGGCGAACCGACGATCGGCGTCCAGTAGCCTTCGCACTCGAGCCATGCCTGGTGGTGGGTCCCGTTCTCCGCGAGCACCAAGTGGTGGTTCATCTGGTTGCCGGCGGCGTCCTTCTTCCACGCCATCTCGGCGTGCACCTTCGTGTAGAGCTCGAGGGTGCATGGCGCCTTGCCGCCGCGGGCGCGCGCCTGCGCTGCCTGGTACAGCGGCATGAACGCCATCGCCGTGCGCCCCATGTCGTTCGGGTCCGACATCTTCGCGGTGAAGGACGTCTTCGCGGCGTGCCAGTCCGCGTCGCCGACGCCGTGAGCTGCTGCGATCGCGTTCTCCTTGGTCACATCGCCGCCGGTGTCGGCCATCAGCGCGCAGAGGTCGGCGTACTGCTCGATCGAGATCATCGGTCTCTCCTGGTTGGTCTGAACAGGTAGAGCCCGCCGCGCCCCGCGTGTGCCAAACAATCTGCACGGACCGAGAAACTTCCCGCGGGGACGGTGGCCGGCGACACCTCTTAGAAGTACATCCGGCAGCTCTTGCAGTAGAACCGCAGGTGCTCCTCGACCCACGCCATCGGCGACTCGCACTGCGGGCACGCGGGTGACGGCCCGCTCGTCGCTGCCTGCTTCTCGGTCGGCGGCGGCAGCGAATCGGGCGCGGTGGTGATCGGGATCTTCGAAGACGACGGTGCAGGTTCGGCCGAGACCGTGTTGACGGGCTCGGTGGCGACCGCGGCGACGGGCTCGGCGATCGCTTCGGGCTCGACCTTGTCCTGGACCCCCGTATCGGCGTCGAGCGTCTGCTTCTCGATCGCGTTGGTCTCCGCGTCCTCGCCATCGGTGGGCGGTTGCACGACCGGCGCTTCCTCGGTGTCGAGCGGCGCGTGGACGTCGGTCGACTCCGCTTCCGGCAGCGCCACGCTCGCATCGGTGGAGTCGCCGATCTCGCCGTTGGTGCTCGGCCGACCGACCTGCACGGCGGCCTCCTCGCCGCGATCGAGGGTCTTCATCGAATCGCGATCGATCGTCTGTCCGAGATCGCCGGGATCCGTCGCGGCACGGACGGGCAGCTTGTAGTTCGTGGGAGGCGGCACCACCGCGGCGGCGAGCGTGCGCGGCGTGCTCGGCACCGGCATGCTGGGGCGCACCGGCGGAGGAACACTCGATGCCTTGAGCCGCGCGGAGATCGCGCCCGGCGGCGGGGGCACGCTCAGGGGCCGCGTACGATTCGGGATCGGCGGCGCCGTCGGAGACACCGAACGGGGCGGCGGAATCGTCGGCACCTTCGGCGGCGGCAGGGGTGGCATGGGCGGCATCGGCGGCACGTTCACCGCGGGACCGATCGACGTCGTGCGTGGCGGTTCCTGCGCGGCGATCGATGCGGGCGTCGGGATCCCGGCCATCGCCGCCACGCTCGCGCGGGGGACGGGGGTCGGTGCGCGCGTCGGCAGCGGCGGTTGCGGCTGCGGGACGTAGCCACCACTACCGCCCATGTTCGGATCTGCGTCGTAGAGCGGGCGGAGCTGGGGCGCGGCGCTGAACATCGGGGCGGGCTGCCCGGTCCCCGCGCCGAGCGGACCGGCGGGACCGGCGAGTCCCGCACCCGCGGGCGGGGCGACGGCGCGGCCCATCATCGGTTCGGGACCTAGCGCCGCGGGGCGCAGCGCGTCCTGCTGGAGCAGGGCCATCACGTCGACGGGCTGCGAGGGAGAGGGCGGCGCGTCGAGGCCGGGGGCAAACGCGGCGCGCGAGGGGCGCAGCTCCGGTTTCGGTAACGGTCGCATCGCGAGCACCGCGCCGGCGATCGCGGTCACGCCGCCGAGCCAGAACACCCACATGCCGTAGCCGATCGGGATCGAGACCTGGCGCGCCGAGCCCGACATCTTCGGTCCCTGCACGATCAGCGCGATCGCCACGAGCGCGGCGCCTGCCATCAGGCCGATCACGAGCTTCGCCAGTGCTTTCCTGCCCTCGGCGCTGCGCAGGGTGGAGATCCCGAGGAGGAGCGCGCCGATCGCGAGAAGCCCGACGACGGCGAGTCCGATGTACCCGGTGATCTCGAACCCGCCGGGCATCGCGAGCGACGTGCAGCCGCCGTCACCGCCCGTGTTGCAGCCCTGGGCGCCGTGCAGCCCGACGTGAACGGTCTTGAGCTCGATCGTCCTGCCGTCGACCTCGGGGTGGCCGGCCCACCACGCCGAGGTCACCAGCGACAGCGCGAGCAAGGCCGCCGCAGTCAGCGCGAGGATCGCGCCGGCGAGCCGGGAGGACATGAATCCAGGCTACCAGTTTTCCAGGACGTCGAGTGCAGCGCTCGCCGACGACGCGGTGCGGAACAGCGCGCGCATGTCGGGGCGCAACACCCCGATATGTGCGGCGTGGTCGAGGAACTCGGCCATCCGCGTCCAGAAGCCCTCGACATCCAGAAACACCACGCCCTTGTTGTGGTACCGGAGCTGGATCCCGGTGAGCTGCTCGAACGCTTCCTCGAGCGTACCGAAGCCGCCGGGCGCGACCACGAACGCATCGGCGAGCGTGTACATCATCGCCTTGCGCTGATGCATCGTCTCGACGATGTGCTGCTCGGTGAGGCCGGTGTGCGCGACCTCGAGCTCCACCAGCGTTCGCGGGATCACGCCGATCACCTTGCCGCCCGCTGCGAGCATCTCGTCGGCGAGCACGCCCATCAGGCCCCGGTGCGCGCCGCCGTAGACCAGCGTCAGCCCGCGCTTCGCGATCTCGCGCGACAGCGCCTTGATCGCGGCCACGTCCTCGGGACGGCCATCGGAGGACGACAGGAACACGCACACGCTCCGCATCGGGACGACCCTACCCCATCGCTGCTCGGCTATGCTCGCTCGATGTTGCGCTGGTGCGTGTTGATCGCCATGGCCGGTTGCGGGACGACCGATCTCGCCCATCAAACGCTCCCCTTCGCGATCGAGGCGGCGAACGACGCCCATCGGCCGCTGATCGTCGAGCTCTCGGCGAAGTGGTGCAAGCCCTGCCAGGTGTTCGCGACCCAGGTGCTCCCGGATCCGCGAGTGCAGGAGGCGCTCCGCGACGTCGTGTTCGTCACCTACGACGTCGATACGCCCAACGGCCGCGACGCGGCGAGGCGCTGCCGCGCGCCCGGGTTCCCGGCGGTGATGGGCATCGATCGCGACGGCAGCATTCGTGTCGCCAAGGTCGGGACCGAGCCCACGGCCGACGAGTTCCTCGTGTTCTTGCGGCAGGCGCACGAGGTCCTCGGTCCACGGGCGCGCTGATGCTCCGCTGGCACGACCGCCAATTCGGCGAGCTGACCACGAGCGAGCTCTACGCGATCACGCAGCTCCGCGAGCGGGTGTTCGTCGTCGAGCAGAACTGCGTGTACCTCGATGCCGACGGACTCGATCTCCTGTCGCGTCACGTGTGGGCGGACGAGGGCGGCGCGCTGCGCGCGTACCTGCGGATCGTTCCGGCCGGCATCAAGTTCCCGGAGCTCTCGATCGGCCGCGTGATCATCGCGCCCGAGGCGCGCGGCACCGGGCTCGGCAAGGAGCTGATGAAGCGCGGCATCGCCGCGGCCGGTGGTGCTCCGATCCGGATCGGCGCGCAGGCGCACCTCGAGAAGTTCTACGGCGACCTCGGCTTCGTGCGCGCGAGCGAGCCGTACGACGAGGACGGTATCCCGCACGTCGAGATGACGCGCGCCTGATCAAGCGCGCCTCCGACGAACCAGCGACGCGAGGGCGAGCCACACCCCCTCGATCAACATCCCGCCCGCTTCCCGCTCTTCCTCGACGGCGCCACCCTTTTCCGACATCTTCTCGACGATGTCGGAGAGCGCCACCTTGCCCCAGATCCCGCTGATGAGGATCACTGCCCAGACGAGGGCGATCGCGCCGACGGCGAGGCCGGCGGTGGCGACGCGGCGGTCGAACGGCAACAGGATCGAGATGCCCATCGCGGTGCCATAGATCAGCATCCAGCGGATCGGGTCCGGGTCGTTGTACTGGAGGACGACGCAGACCGCGAACAGCGCCGCCATCACCCAGCACGGGAGCTTGAACCAGCCGGAGGGAGGCGCCGCCACGAGCGGACGATACAACCGGAGCGCTGACCTGGCGGAGGTTGTTTGCCTCGCTGTGCCCTCCGAGTCGCCCGGGCACGCGTGCTATTCCGCGTCCATGAGTTCCATGCTCGTGCGGGTGGTGCTGGTCCTGGTCGCGTACGCCGGGGTTCCGGCCTGCGCCACGGATGCCCGCGAACCGGTGTGTACGCCCGGGGAGGTCGATGCGTGCGCGTGCGCGGGGCAGACCGCTCCCGGCGCGCAGACCTGCAGCGCCGACGGCACCGAGTTCGGCGTGTGCCGGTGCTGTGCGCCCGGGGCTCGGCGCGGGTGCGCTTGCATGACGGCCGGGAAGACCGGTCAGCAGGACTGTTCGGCCGAGGGCGAGTGGGGAAGTTGCTACGCATGCCAGTGATCGCAGGCGCGGTTCGACGACGCCACCGCGGCCCGCCGAGGTAAGCTCTCCACCGAGGATGGAGTCGGATCCTACCGACGTTGGAGACGATGACGCCGGCGGCCGTCTCGCCGAGCGGGCCGAACCCGATCGGCTGGGCCGCGCGCTCGCGCGGGCGCGGGTCGCCGAGAAGCTGTTCGCGAGGAAGGAAGCCGTCCACGTCGGGCGCTATCAACTCCTCGAGCAGGTCGGCGCGGGCGGCATGGGCATCGTCTGGGGCGCCTGGGACCCCGAGCTCGACCGGCGCGTCGCGATCAAGATCCTTCACGCCAAGCACGCCGCTGCACGCGAGCGCATCGTCGCCGAGGGACAGGCGCTCGCGAAGCTGAGCCATCCCAACGTGGTGTCGATCTACGACGTCGGCGTGATCGACGAGGATGTCTACCTCGTGATGGAGTGGGTGCGCGGAAAGACGCTGCGCGAGTGGTCGAGCGAGCCGCGGACGGTTCGCGAGATCGTCGCCGTGTATCGCGCGGCAGGGGAGGGACTCGCCGCCGCCCACCGCGTCGGCCTCATGCATCGTGACTTCAAGCCGGAGAACGCGATGCTCGGCGCCGACGGGCGCGTCCGCGTTCTCGATTTCGGGCTCGCGAGCACCGAGGTCGCGCTCGACGAGGCGCCGGCCGTGGCGGGGACCCCGCGCTACATGGCACCCGAGCAGACAGATGGTCGCGCGCTGACCGTCGCGGTCGACCAGTTCGCGTTCGGAGTGTCGCTGCGCGAGGCGCTCGGCGACGCCATGCCGAGCTGGATCGAGGCGATCGTCGCGTGTGCCACGGCGCCGGAGCCGGCGCAGCGATACGCCTCGCTCGACGAGCTCCTCGCCGAGCTCGCACGTGATCCGCGCGTGCGACGACGGCGCTTCGCAGTCGCCGGACTCGCCGTGGTGGCTCTCGGCGGGGTGATCGCCGTTCCGGTGCTGGCCTCGCGCGGCGTCGATCCATGCGCCGGGGGCGAGGAGCGGATCGCGACCGCCTGGAACGCGCAGCGCTGGGCGGCGGTGGGCATGCTCGGCCCCCTCGCCCCGATCGTGCGCGATCGCTTCGATCGCTACACGCGCGACTGGGTCAGCGCCGAACGCCAGGCGTGTGATGCGACCCGGGTGTCCGGGACGCAATCCGAGGCGATGCTCGATCGTCGGATGCTGTGCCTGCACCGCGCGCGCGCTCAGCTCGACGCGGTGTTCGCCGCGGTGACGAAGAGCGACGCCGAGGCGCTGGAGCGCACCTCCGGCCAGCTCGCGCTGCTGCCGGATCTCGCGGCGTGCGCGGACGTGGCGACGCTCGGCCTGCAGGCGCCGCTGCCCGCGGACCCGGCGCTGCGCGCCAAGGTCGAGCAGCTCACCACGCGAATGGTCGGGCTGCGTACCCAGCTCCTGCTCGACCAGCCAGTTCCGGTGGCGGATGCAGAGATCCTGATCTCGACCGCACGCTCGCTTGGCTGGGCCCCTCTGGTCGCAGAAGCCGACTACGTGAGGGCCCTCGTGATCGAGGACAACGGCGGCGACGTGCTGCCTCTGTTCGAGGCCACCGCGATCGAGGCGCTGAGCAGCAGCAACGACGAGATCGCGGCCTATGCGATGGCCGATCTAGCGTGGACGCTCGCGTCCGTCGATCGCTCGCGGGCCGCGACGTGGGCGGCGCTGGCGGAGGCGGTGCGCACGCGGCTCGGGCGCGATCCAGCGCTCGGGGCGCGGATCGCGGGGGCGCAGGCGATCGCGCTCGAGAACGGACCGCATCCCGCGGACGCGCTCGCGATGAGGCGCCACCAGGTCGAGCTGGCACGCGTCGCGTTCTCGGATCCCCTCAACGAAGCATACAACCACCTCTCGCTCGCCCTCGGGCATCGCGCGGCAGGGCAGCTGGGCAAAGCACTACGCGAGGCCCAGCTCGGGCTCGCCCAGACCGAGGCTGTGGTCGGCACCGACCACCCCGCGCTCCGTGAAGTTCTCCAGGTCACTGCGCAATATTCGATGGAGCTGGGCAAGCTCACCGACGCGACCGGCCACGCGAAGCGGCTGATCGCGCTGGTGGAGCGCTGGCACGGAATGGAAAGTCGTGCGCTGGTCGGTCCCTTGATCGCGATGTCCTCACTCGCGCAACGCCGCGGCGATATTCGGACCGCGAACGACGTCTCGCACCGCGCGCTCGCCATTCTGGAGCGGCTCGATCCGACCGCCGTCGACGTCGGCGGCTTGGTCATGAACCTCGGGCTGTTCGCGGCGCTGCTCGGCGAGCTCGACGAGGCGAAAGCGAACACCGATCGCGCGCTCGCGCTCCTCGAGCCACGCTGGGGCAAGGACAGCCCGCGACTGGTCGATCTCTACGTGCTGGTTGGATTCATCGCACGCGGGCAGCATCGCCTCGACGACTCGAAGCGTGCCCTCGAGCACGCCGTCGCACTCGCCGATGCGGCGGGCGCCGGTGTGGATCCGGTCAACCCGCGCATCGAGCTGTCGGCCACCTTGCGCCAGCAGGGCAACGCGGCCGCCGCGGTCGCGCTCCTGTCCCCGCTCCTCGACGGCGCCGCGCGCACGGCCCCGCCACAGGTCGTCGCGGAGCTCCATGGTGCGCTGGCTGATGCGCGCTGGGAGGCGGGCGATCGTCCCGGCGCCCGGCGCGCGGGACAGGCGGCGGTCGAAGCGTGGGGTGCGCTCGGCGCCGATGCGGCGGATCAACGCAGGCAGGCGGAAGGCTGGCTGCGCGCGCATCCCTGAGCGGTATTGCTGCGTTAGCCGGCCACCGCGCGATTGCACGCGCCCGGTCCGCATGGTTGGATGCCCACCTCATGCGGATGATCCTCGTCGGTCCTCCTGGTGCTGGAAAGGGCACGCAGGCTTCCCGGTTGGTCGAGAACTACCGGATTCCCCACATCTCCAGCGGAGATCTGCTGCGGGCGGCCGTGAAGGAGGCGACCCCGCTCGGGATCGAGGCCGACAAGCACATGAAGCTCGGCCACCTGGTGCCCGACGACGTTGTGATCGGGATGATCCTCGAGCGCGTCGGCAAGCCCGACTGCGCGAAGGGCTTCATGCTCGACGGTTTCCCGCGGACCCGCCCACAGGCGGTGGCGCTCGACAAGGCGATGGAGACGGCCGGCCTCGCGCTCGACGCCGTCGTCCTGATCGAGGTGCCGGATGCGCTGCTCGAGGAGCGCGCGGTGGGCCGTCGCTCCGATCCGGAGACCGGCACGATCTATCACCTCAAGTACAACCCGCCGCCCGCGGACATCGTCGACCGGCTCGTGCACCGCAAGGACGACACGAAGGAGGCGGTGACCACGCGCGTGCAGAAGTACCACTCCGACACGGCGCCGATCATCCCGTACTACCAGGACAAGGGGATCCTGAAGCGGGTGGATGGAGTCGGTGATCCGGACGAGATCACGCAACGCATCACCGCCGCGCTGAAGTCGTAATGGCGGGGTTCGATCACAAGACGATCGACGCCAAGTGGCAGGCGTACTGGGATGACAAGCAGACGTTCCTGACGCCGACCGACCGCACGCGGCCCAAGTACTACGTGCTCGACATGTTCCCGTACCCCTCGGGCGACGGGCTGCACGTCGGGCATCCGAAGGGCTACACGGCGACCGATGTCGTCGCACGCGCGAAGCGGATGATGGGCTTCAACGTGCTCCGCGTCATGGGCTGGGACAGCTTCGGCCTGCCCGCCGAGCGCCGCGCGGAGCGCACCGGCGAGCACCCGAGCGTGATCACCGCGCGCAACATCGCCACGTTCAAGAGCCAGCTCAAGAAGCTCGGCCTGTCGTACGACTGGACGCGCGAGCTCGCGACCAGCGATCCGAGCTACTACAAGTGGACGCAGTGGATCTTCCAGGTGCTGTTCGAGCGCGATCTCGCGTACCGCGCCGAGGTCCCGGTCAACTTCTGTCCTGCCCTCGGCACCGTCCTCGCGAACGAGGAGGTCCACGACGGCAAGTACATCGAGACCGGTGATCCCGTCGAGAAGCGGCTGATGAAGCAGTGGATGCTGAAGATCACCGCGTACGCCGATCGGCTCTCCGAGGATCTCGAAGGCCTGGACTGGCCGGCCGGCACGCTCAAGGCGCAGTTCGATTGGGTCGGCAAGTCGATCGGCGCGAACGTCGTGTTCAAGGTCGCCGGCGGCGACGCCGCGATCACGGTGTTCACCACGCGCCCGGATACGCTGTTCGGCGGCACCTGGGTGGTGCTCGCCCCCGAGCATCCGCTCGTCGACCAGATCACCACGGCCACGCAGCGCGCCGCGGTCGCGAAGTACCGCGAGGACGTTGGCAAGCGCAGCGAGCGCGACCGCACCACCGAGGCCGCGGACGCGCCGAAGACCGGCGTGCCGCTCGGCGCGATGGCGGTGAACCCGGTCAACGGCAAGGAGATCCCGATCTGGATCTCCGACTACGTGCTGGCGAGCTACGGCACCGGCGCCGTGTTCGCCTGCCCGGCGGGCGACGAGCGCGATCACGCCTTCGCGACGAAGTTCGGGCTGCCGATCATCGAGGTCGTGAAGGGCTCGCCCGACGTGCAGAAGGAGCCGTTCACCGGCAACGGACCGCACGTCAACTCCGGGTTCCTCGACGGGCTCGACAACGACGCCGCGAAGACCAAGGTGATCGCGTGGCTCGAGGAGCGCGGCCTCGGTTCGAAGAGCGTCCGCTACAAGCTGCGCGACTGGCTGTTCTCTCGCCAGCGCTACTGGGGCGAGCCGTTCCCCACGTACACGCTGCCCGACGATTCGGTGCAGCTCGTGCCGAAGGACGAGCTCCCGGTCGCGCTGCCGCAGATCGACGAGTACAAGCCGACTCGCGACGGCGCACCGCCGCTCGCGCGCGCGAAGGACTGGCTGCCGTACGGAGGCGGCACGCGCGAGACCAACACGATGCCGCAGTGG
>JAYVLW010000756.1:0-6965 GCA_043759315.1 Myxococcales bacterium | reverse complement strand
CATCCGCTGCAGGCGTACTGGTACATCCCGCAAGCGGTCTCGGGCATCCCCGCCGATCGGATCGTCGAGCTCGATGGCGACTACGTGCTCGGTGGCGGGTTTGCGCTGCTTCGCACCCCGGGCCACACCGCGGGCAACCATTCGCCGGTGATCGTCACCGATCGCGGCGCGTGGACGATCAGCGAGAACGGCATCTGCGTGGATGCGTACGCGCCCGGCATCAGCGAGATCCGCGGCCTCGCGCGCCACGCCCGCGATCAGGGGGTCGAGGTCATCCTCAACGCGAACACGCGAGAGACCACCCTGGATCAGTACACGTCGATGGTTCTCGAGAAGACCGTCGCCGACCGCGTCCCCGACCGCCCCGAGATCCCCCAGCACTTCCCGTCATCGGAGCTGGTGGCGCACACCCTCGCTCCCGGGCTCAAGCCGACGTACACGCATGGCGCCATCCGGTTTGGCGACCTGGCATAGCCGCATGACAACGTGACGCCATGTCGTCACGGCCACGCCAATCTGGCGCGCGACGGAGCTCTCCGGATCCTGGTTTCGCCGGGTTGGGGGTGGCGTGAGCATTGCTGGGATGAGCCGCGATGTCCGCGATCCCGTCGCTCCTCCGCGTCATGACTCTGCGCGATGCCGAGGCCATCATCCTCGAGGCCGGGAAGGTGCCGAGCCTGCGGCGCCGCGGCCAGGTCGAAGCCATGGCGATGCCGCCGCTGGAGGCGAAGCTCCTCGCTGACTTCGCCGAGCCGCTGACCGCAGGTCGCAGCGAATGGCCGTCGAGCATCCCGTTCACCGATAGCGACGGAACGACCTACGCCGTGACGATCGAGCGCGCCTCCGCGGGGCTGCGGATCGTGGCCCGCAAGGGCAAGGCGGCCCCGCCGCCCGTCGCCCCGCCGTCGCCTCCCGCCGCCGCCGCCGATGCGAGGCCGCAGGCGTGGTGGGCGAAGTCGAAGCCCGCGGCGGCCGAGGCCGCTCCGCCGACGCTGATCTCGATGCCCGCGTCTGATGGGCCGCAGCGTCTTGTCGCCCTGATCGCCCCGGCGATCGCGATCGCGAAGGACCGCGGCGCCTCCGACGTCATCGTGTCGAGCGGCCAGCACGTACGCCTGCGCATCGGGGGCTACCTCGAGACCACGGACCTCGCCGTCGATGATCACGAGCTCGCCGCCTGCGTCGATGCGCTCGGCTCGAACACCGACCACAGCGCCGACATCGGCGGCGTCCGCATCCGCGTCAACGCCTTCGATCATCTCGGTGGATACGGACTCGCCGCACGCCTGATCCGCGACCGGGTCCCTACCCTCGCGGAGCTCGCGCTTCCGCCCGAGGTCGGCAACGCGATCGAGCAGCGCGACGGCCTCGTCCTCGTGTGCGGCCCCACCGGCTCGGGCAAGTCCACGACCCTCGCGTCGTTGATCGATCTCCTCGACCAGCGCCGCGCCGCGCACGTCATCACCCTCGAAGATCCGATCGAGTACCGGTTCGCCGCGCGTCGCTGTTTGATCCACCAGCGCGAGCTCGGCACCCACATCCCCACCTTCGCGACCGGGCTCAAGGCCGCTCTCCGCGAAGCTCCCGACGTGATCCTCCTCGGCGAGCTCCGCGATCGCGAGACCATCGCGGCCGCCCTCACCGCTGCCGAGACGGGTCACCTCGTGCTCGCCACCCTCCACGCTCCGAGCGCCGCGGGCGCGATCGACCGCGTGATCGATGCGTTCCCGGAGACCGCGCAGCGCCAGATCCGCTGGCAGCTCGCCTCGTCGCTGCGCACCGTGATCACGCAGTACCTGCTGCCCCGCAAGGATGGCGGGCGCGCCGCGGCCGTCGAGGTCGTGCCGGTGAATACTGCCGTTGCGAACATCATCCGCAAGGGCGACCTCCACACCCTCCCGACCGCGATCAACACCGGACGCGAGGCAGGGATGATCCCACTCGAGCGCTCGCTCGCGAAGCTCCTCGACTCCGGCCTCGTCTCGCCGATGGTCGTCAAGAAGATCGCGGCGGACCACGACCTCCTCGCGGCGCTGTCGGCGAAGCTGCGCTAAGGGACGGCGCGGCGATCGCCGCCGATCAAGGCTTCTTGAACTGCGTGCGATCGAGACCATGACGCTCGACGAGCGCCCACAGGTTCTTGCGATCCATGCCCGCGGCGCGCGCCGCTTGCGCGAGGTTGCCGTGGTGCACGCGAAGCAGCTCGGTCAGGTAGCGCTTCTCGAACCCATCGATCATCTCCTGCTTGAGATCGCGGAACGGCCGTTCCACGTCGGGGCGCGCCGTGCTCGCGCGCGATTTCGGCAGCGCCACATCGGAGTCTTCGACGGTGGTGGTCGAGCAGACGACCATCGCCTGGTGCACCTTGTTCTCGAGCTCGCGCACGTTGCCTGGAAAGTCATAGCCGGCGAACCGCGCGAGCGCCGCGGGAGACACGCCGTCGATCGGCTTGCCCAGGCGAGCGCGGTACTTCTGTACGAAATGATGCACGAGCAGCACGATGTCCTCGGGCCGCTCGCGGAGCGGCGGCAGGCGCATCGGGAACACGTTGATCCGGTAATACAGGTCCTGGCGGAAGTTTCCCGCGGCGACGAGCGCGTCGAGATCGCGATTCGTGGCGGTGATGATGCGCACGTCCACGCGCCGATCTTGATCGTCGCCGATCCGCCGGAACTCCTGGCTCTGGAGGACGCGCAGGATCTTCGCCTGCAGCGACAACGGCATCTCGCCGATCTCGTCGAGGAACAGCGTGCCGGTGTGCGCCGCCGCGAGCAGGCCCTCGCGATCGCGCGATGCATCGGTGAACGCGCCGCGCACGTGACCGAACAGCTCGTCCTCGAGGAGCGGCTCCGGGATCGCAGCGCAGTTGACCACCACGAACGGCGCATCGTGGCGCGGCGACGAGTTGTGGATGGTGCGGGCGACGAGCTCCTTGCCGGTCCCACTCTCACCGAAGATCGCGACCGTGACGTCGGTCGCCGCGACCATCGCGATTCGATCGTAGAGCTCCTTGATCCACGGCCCCGTGCCGATCAGCACGTCGCTCTTGCGCGGTCGCCGCTTGTCCTGGCGATCGCCGGCCGCCGCGGCGGCGCGCCCCACGCGAAAGCCGAGCTCCGCCGCGTTGAACGGCTTGGCGACGACATCCGACGCGCCCGATCGCGCCGCTGCCGCCGCACCATCGGAGCCTGCTGCCGCGAGGACCACGCGCACGCCGCCGCCGAGCGTCACCAGCTCGCGGATGCTCGCGGGCGTGGGCGCAGGATCCGCCTCGAGCAGCACCACGTCGAACGGGGTGCCGGCGGTGATGGCCGCGCGGAGCTGTGCGCCCGCGCCGTCGCGAATGCATCCCACGACCTCGGCATCACCGAGCAGCTCCGCGACGGTATCCCGTGCGCTCGGGTTGCGGTCGATGACGAGGACGCGCATCCGTTACAGCATACGCCAGCGCGTCTGCGCTGGACGGCTACCAGTCGCGCTGCGGATCGCTCGACCGGCCGGTCGCGCGCCGACGTGCTTCGTCGCGCTGCAGGCGCCGCGATTGATCCTCGAGATCGTCGAGCTTCTTCTCGGATCCTGACTTCTGCCCGGGGTTGTCGCGCTGGTTCTGCGGGTTGCCCTGCTGGTTGCCGCCGGGCTGACCGGTCTTGCCCTGCTGCCCCGAACCATTGGATCCATTCGAGCCCTGCTTGCCGTTCGAGCCGTTCGAGCCATTCGAGCCCCCGCCCGATCCGTTGGAGCCATTCGAGCCCTGACCGTTCGACCCCTGCTGGTTCGAGCCCTGACCGTTCGAGCCCTGCTGGTTCGAGCCTTGACCGTTCGAGCCCTGCTGGTTCGAGCCCTGACCGTTCGAGCCCTGCTGGTTCGAGCCCTGACCGTTCGAGCCCTGCTGGTTCGAGCCTTGCTGCCCTTGCTGCCCTTGCTGCCCTTGCTGCCCTTGCTGCCCCTGCTGGCCCTGCTGCCCTTGCTGCCCTTGCTGCCCCTGCTGCCCTTGCTGCCCCTGCTGGCCTTGCTGCCCTTGCTGGCCCTGCTGGCCCTGCTGCCCTTGCTGCCCCTGCTGTTGCTGCTGGCGCTTCTGCTCCTGTTTCTGCCGGCGACGCAGCGCGAGCTCGAGGTTGAGCCGCGCGTCCTCGTTGGTCGGACTCTCCCGCAGCGCTTGCTTGTAGGCCTCGATCGCGTCTTCGAGCTTCTCCTGACCCATCAGCGCGTTGCCGCGGTTGTAGTTCGCGGAGCTCTTGATCTGCGGATCCTTGGACCGCGCCGCCTGCTTGAAGTCCTCCATCGCGCGCTCGGTCATCCGGGCCTTCTCGCCCGGGTCCTTCATCTGGTCGGCCTTCTTGAGCTCGGCGGTGCCGCGATCGAACGCGAGGCCGTCGGGATCTACCGTGGCGTCGCTCGCGGCCCGGCCGTAGGCAGAGAGCGCATCATCGTACCGCCCCTCGGCGTACGCCTGGTTCCCCTCTTCGACATCGGGGTTCGGCGAGCGAAACGGCTCCCAGCCGCCGAGTGCAACGAGCAGCACGAACGCGAGGGTGCGGCGCACGCGCAGATCATGACACGTCGCGGTCACGCCGCCTCCGGATACCTGCGGCGGCGCCGCGTGCTGATCGCGACCTCGATCACGAGCAACATGAGCCCTGCGAACAGGAACGGTTCGAAGACGTCCCTCATCTCCTTGATCTTCTTTGTCGCGAGCCCGCGATTGACCGACTTCAGGAGCTCGATCAGCGGCTGTGGATCGAGCTCGTTGCGCTCGGCCGCGACGAGATAGCGCTTCGGATCTCCGCCTGCCTCGGCGAGCGCCTGCATGCCCGCGTCCTCGCGTTTCGACGTCACGGTCCCACCATCGGGCCCACGCTTGGGGTTGGTCGTGCGCTTCCCGCTGTACGGATCGATGTCGTAGACGAGGCCGCCGGCCTCCGTGCCGAAGCCGACGAACACCACGGCGATGCCGAGCTCGCGCGCGTTCGTCACCTCGCGGAGCGTCTCTTCATCGGGATCGCCGCCATCGGTGAGAACCAGGATCGCCTTGCCGCGCTCGACCTTCTCGACGAGCGTCGCGTCGACCGCCGGCTCACCGGGCTGCGGTTTGGGATCCAGGCTCTCACCCCGCAACGGATCACCACCGTGGCCGCGACGACCGATGCGGGCGCAACCGAGATCGTCGTAGAGATCGGGGCGCAGCAGGCACCGCGAGACCCGCAGCACCTCGCCGAGGTTCGAGCCCTGCGGCAGATCCGCCGGGCCGAGATCGTGGATGAACCGGATCGCGACCTCGTGATCCTCGGTCAACGGGAAGTGGGACGCTGCCCCCGCGAACACGACCGGACCGATGCGATCGCCGGGCAGGCCGTCGATCACGAGCGTGGCCATCTCTCTCGCGCGCTCGAGTCGGGACGTCGGCAGCTTGCGCGCCACCATCCGCGCCGTCGGACCCACGTCGTCGACGAGCATCGACTTCGAGACGTCGACCGCGACCACCACGTCAAGACCGCGGATCTCCACCTTGCGCTTGCCCTCGATCTGCGGCCGCGCCGCGGCAACGAGCAGCAGCACGAGCGCACCCGCCGCGATCCCGTCCTTGATGAGCCGGCGCCGCGGCGACGCCGTGGCCATCAGCTGCGAGACCACGCCGAGCTCGCCGATCCGCCGGGTCATCGCGCGCCTGCGCCAGCGATCGTAGACGTGCAGGATCGCCACGGCGACGGGCGCGGCGAGGACGGCGAGCCATGCCAGCCACGGCCGCTCGAACTCGATGGCGCTGATCCAGTTCCAGAGCTGCGTCATGGCAGCCTCCGGAACCGCGTGTGCGACAGCAAGAGATCCAATCCGAACAGGATCGCCGCGAGCACCGCGAACGGCAGGAACAGCTGCTTGTCGGGGATGCGCTCGATGGTGACCCGCTTGATCTTGTCGAGCTTGTTGCGCACCGCCTGGAAGCCCTTGTCGAACGAGTCGTAGTCGGTCGCACGGAAGAACTCGCCGCCGGTCAGGCTCGCGATGCTGCGCAGCGTCGCTGGATTCACGCTCATGCCACCGAAGAAGTCGTTCTCCTCGCGACCGACGAGCACGGTGTAGACCTTGACGTTCATCTTCGCCGCAGCGCGCGCGGCCTCATCCGGCTCGAACCGCGTGACCCAGTTCGAGTCGCCGTCGGACAGCAGGATCACGACCTTGTTCTTCTTGCCCTCGCAGTAGCCTTCGCTCGAGCACGTGAAGCCAGCCGAGCACGTGTTCTCCGCGCCGGGACTCGCATCGCATACGCCGTCGCTGCGACGAAGCTGCGCGAGCGCGAGCGCGAGACCATCGCCGATCGCCGTGCCGAGCTCGGGGACGTCGCCGATCGAGAGATCCGTGACGATCTGCTCGAGCAGCTTCGTATCCTGCGTCAGCGGGCACTGCAGCATCGCCTGCTGGCCGAAGATCACGAGGCCCACGCGGTCGTGCTTCGTGCGCCGCAGAAACCTCCGGACCACGCGCTGGGCGGCGTCCATGCGGTCGCGCGGCATGTCTGTCTCTTCCATCGACTTCGACATGTCGAACACGATCACGATGTCGACCGAGTCCTCCTCGTGCCGGAGCGTTCGGTACGTCTCGGGCCGCATCAGCGCGACCGCGACGGAGGCGAGCGCGAGCACGCGGAACACGCCAGGCAGATCGGAGAACCACGCGAACGTGCCACGCGACCGGATCAGCGCCGTCTGCGAGAACCCGAGCGCGGCCGAGCGGCGCCGATGGAGGTGGAACGAGATCAGTCCCGCGAGCCCTGCGCCACCGAGAAGGCCGATCGCCTTCCACGAGCGCCACACGATCTTCTCGTGCTCGCGTTCGTGGTCGAGGTAGCGGTACATCCCGTACGCGAGCCCGCCGCCGATCGCGGCGACGAGGAACCACGGGATGAGCGCCTGAAGCACCCGCAGCGAGCGAGCCTTGCGCTGCGCCGGATCTGCGAGCATCCACACGGC
>JAYVLW010000755.1:0-6577 GCA_043759315.1 Myxococcales bacterium | reverse complement strand
CTCGTCGGGCGCAAGCCGGTCTTCGGCATCTGTCTCGGCCATCAGCTGCTGTGCCGGGCCGTCGGGCTGGAGACCTTCAAGCTGCGCTTCGGCCACCGCGGCGGCAATCACCCGGTCAAGGACCTGCGCACCGGGAGGATCGAGATCACCTCCCAGAACCACGGCTTCGTCGTGGATCCGGAGACGCTCCCTTCCGGCGTGCACGTCACCCACGTGAACCTGTTCGATCAGTCGAACGAGGGCATCGCGGTCGCCGGCAAGCCGATCTTCAGTGTCCAGTACCACCCCGAGGCCAGCCCGGGCCCGCACGACGCGAGCTACCTGTTCGCACGGTTCCGTGACCTTCTCGCGAAGGGTCGCTGATGCCCGGCCCGGCTGCGCTCCTCGACCAGGTCACCGAGGAGCTCTACGCACGCCACACCGTGGACGCGGACTCGGCCCAGGCCGCGCGCCGCGAGTACGAGGAGCGCCGCGGCAAGGTCCACCAGGAGGACGAGCTGTGGGAGGCGTGGAGCGCCGCGTTCGTCGAGTGGTTCGTGGTCGAGCGTGTCGCGCCCGGGCTCCCCGTGCCACCCGCCGCGCTGAGCTATCGCGAGCTCGCCCCGACGGATCCTCGCGCCGAGGCCATGCGTGCGCTCGTCACCTCGCAGCGCTCGTTGTTCGAAGTGCGCTCGCTGGGCAAGGGCGCGATCCAGCTGCTCGATCTGCTCGGCGGGGCCGTGTTCCACGTCGACGAGCAGCGCGCGCTTCACGGCGTGGAGGTCGGTGATGTCGCCGAGCTCCGCTTGATCGGCATCGGCGGCGAGGTCCGGTTCGGTCGCACGTTTATCTACCACCCGAAGGCGGCCCGATCGGCCATCGTCGAGAGAGCGCGCGCCATGCTCGCGAGAGGCGCGTCGAGACGCGACGTGATCGATCACGTCGCGCAGCTCCGCGTGAACGTGACGCGCTATCGCCACATGCCCGCCGTCCGCGTGTACGAGCTGGGGTCGCGGCTCGGCGCCCATGCGTAGAGTCGTCGTCGGACTTGGACTAGGACTCGGACTCGTACTCGGCGTCGACCACACTGCGAGCGCGGACACCCCGCGGGATACCCCGGCGGCCATCGAGGTCGATCGCGAAGCAGCCCCCCCCGGCCGGGCCGAGCTCGGCTTCGACGGCGGGGCCGCCGTCGAGGGCTGGGCCGCCACGGTAGGCGTTGGCTACCTCGCGGCCCCGATGACGCTGCGCTCTTCGGCCGGAGAGTTCACGCCCGTTCGCCGCCGGGAGACTTTGTCACTGGGTGGTGCGCTCGGCCTCGGCGAGACCGTGGTCATCGACGCTCGTCTGCCGCTGTCTCATCAGGTGGGAGACCGCCTGGCCGCGCTGGGCGACGACCGCGCGCTCGATCGCTGGGTCCCCGGGGATCTCCGGATCGGAGGCCGCATCCGCGTGGTCAACACCGCGCATGCCGACGCGCTGATCCGCGCCGACCTCGTGTTCCCGACCGGCGACGACGACGATCTCGCGGGCGAGGCATCGTGGGCCGTCGCCTGGAACCTGATCGGTCGGTTCCGCCTCCCGGCGGGTATCGTGGTCGCGGCGTCCGGTGGCATCCGGCTGCGCGGCGCGGAGGTCATGCTGGCGGACAAGGTCGTCGGCGACGAGCTCCACGGCGGTGTCGGCATCGCGGTCCCGATCCCACCGATCCGTCCGCTGTGGTGCGTGGCCGATCAGGTCAAGCTGACGGGGGAAGTGGTCGGGGTGCTCGGCGACGAGGTCGGCGGTGCGAGCGGTCCATCGCCGGCGGAGGCGCGCGTCGGCCTGGTGACCTGGCCGCTCGAGAGCGTGTCGATCGGGGTCCGCCTCGGTGCCGGTCTCGGCGATCAGATCGGCGCGCCGGCATGGCGAGCGACCTTCGAGCTGACCTATCACGGCTCGGCACGCTTGATTCCGGCCAGGGATCCGACGGAGGCTCCCGAGGATGAGCCTGTCGAGCCCTGACGTCGTCCGCTCGGTCCTCGGCGTCCGCATCAGGCTACCGCCCGAGGCGATCGTGCCGCTGCTCGTCGGAGTAGGCGCGCTCCTGATCCTGGTGTTCGCGGGGAGCGCGCTGGCGAGCTGGAAGCAACGGGCACCTAAGTCGGCGTCGACCTTCGGTCTCGTGGTGGCGTCGGTGTGCGCGGTCGGCGCGATCTACTTCCTGGTGAAGTGCGTGCCCAACCAGATCGATCCGAACAGCGACGGCACGGGCCAGATGTCGCTGTTCGACGCGCCGATCGGTGCGTTCATGGCGGCGCTCGCGTGCGCGTTCTTCCGCATGGGCGGGAAGCCCAAGATCGCGCTCGGGTTCGGGCTCGTGGTCGGTGTCGTGCTGCTCGCCAAGCCGTTCATTCTCCCCGTCATCGTCACCTACGCTGATCGGTACGGCGGCAGCGCGACCGGCATCGTCAGCCGGTCACGCGGCATGCTGGATCCGGAGCACGCCGAGTTCATCGTGGCCGGCGTCGTCGTGCTGATCACCGGCCTCGTCACCGGCGCGAAGCCCGCACCGCCACCGCCCGCCTCTTCGCCGCCGGGGCAGTACCCACCGCCGGGGCAGTACCCGCCGCCGGCCTAGCTCGCCCGCGGCGCGCGACCGCGCTCTCCACGGTGATACGATCCTCGCGTGTCCGCACGCACCTCCGAGCTGGCGTTCACGCCGACCGATCAGCCGCGGATCGCGATCACCGGGGATGGCACCCTTGCCGCGATCTCCGAGGCAACGCGCGCGGTCCTCGTCGAGCTTCCCAGCGGTGCCGCCTTCGCAGAGATCGGCATCGACTCCGATGCCGTCGCGAGCGAGCTGGCCTGGGTCGGCGCCCCGCCGCGTCTGCTCGTGCTCTCGCGCTTCGCCGCGCACAGCACCGTCCACCTGATCGATCCCCACGGTCCGCGGACCGTCGCCGAGATCCGGCTCGAGGCGCCGATGAAGCTGTTCGCGAGCGTGGGGGCGTACGCGCTCGCCGTGGGCTCGCTCGGCGCCGCGGTGCTGAGCGCGAGCGATACGCACCTCACGCCCTACCAGTTTCCGGCGCGCACCATCCCGGTCACCGCGGGTGCGGCCGCGGGGAACTTCGTCGTCGCCCTCGCTGGATCGATCGAGGAGTGGGATCCGGCCAGCCGGCTGCCGAAGCGTCGCCTGCGCCTCCCGAAGCCGGCGGTGATCACCGCCGTCGGAGGGAGCGATCGGGTGGTGTGGATGACGACGCAGAGCGATCCGGCGCGGATCGAGGTGATCCCGCTCGTCAACCGAGGCCAGCCGAAGTCGCACGAGCTCCCGGAGCCGATCGCACACATCTCGGGGCATCCGCGCAGCGATCTGTTGCTCTGCATCGGCGCCGACTCCGGCAACCTTTATGTCGTCGACCTCGATGGTCGACAGCGCCTACGCACCCTCGGTACGGGAGTCATCGATCGCGTGGACAGCGCGGGCCTGGTCGTCGGCAGGATGGTCGGGGTGCTCGCGGCACAGCTGAACCGGCCGATCGCGATCATCGCGCTCGAGACGCGCGAGACGGAGGGCGACACGCAGGTCACGCAGGCACCTCCGGGCGTGCAGAGACCGATCGTCCAGGTTGCGCCCATGCGCTCGACCCTGACCGGCGAGGATGATCCGCTGCCGAGCGTCGCGGCGCCCGCGCGTTCGACGCTGCTCGGCGATGACGACGACCCAACCGTGCCGCCGACCGCCCACCCTGGAGAGGCCACGTCATCGCCGAGCACGCCGCCCGCTGCCAGCCCTCACGCCTCGCCGCCCATCGCGATCCCGAGTCCGGTCGAGCGCTACAGCGCGTGGCGCGACAAGCTGCGCCAGTCGCAGCGGCGGACCGAGCAGGCCGCGGCGCTCCCCTGGATCGATCCGCAGCCGTCGTGGCGTGACGAGCTCGTGACCTGGGCGCGCGCCGTCGCGGGCGGCTCGATCGACCGCGGTGCGCCTGCAGCGAGCGCGCTGGACGCCCTGGCCGCGCGGTTCGAGCTGTCCGCGGAGCTCGTGCCGGCGCTCGCGCTGCTCTACGGTGCCCATCTCGGCGGAGTTCATGGCGCTGCGCCGATCGATGTCGCGCGCGTGACCGGCCGGCGCTGGCACGAGGCGCTCGGCACGGGGCAGCTCGCGCTGCACGGCCTCGTTCGCCATGCAGACTCGCGCGTGGTACTCGCGCCACCGGTCCAGCGCGCGCTCGACGAGCTCCCCGTCACCACGGGCACGCTGGTCGGCGAGCCGGGCACCGTCGCGTTGCTCGGCCCGTGCGTCGTGGTCGACGCGGAGACTCCACTCGCCGTCCTCGCGGAGCGATACCTCGGTGCGGTCAGCGGCGCGATCCTCGCGGCGTTCGACGACGTCGAGCCGCTGGAGTTATTCGTCGAGGCGCGTGCACGCGGCGCCGCTCCGATGTTGCGGATCGGCATCGGGGAGATCCTGCAGCTCGGGACCGATCCGGCGGTGCTGGTGGTCACAGACGATGCGGTCGCCGAGCGGCTCGGCATCCCGCGGCTCTAATTGCCCTGCGCACCGCTTCGCGGTGCTGCGCGCCCCACGTTCGTGGGGCTTGCAACCCTGCGCACCGCTTCGCGGTGCTGCGCGCCCGACGTTCGTGGGGCTTGCAACTAACTGGCGGCGCCGACGACCTCGTCGCGGAGGTAGTCCTTCTTTTTTCCCGCGACCGCGCACGCGACCTTCGCCGCGCTCCATCCCGCAGCGAGGGCACCTTCGAGGCCGAGGCTCGGGAGCACCTGCTCGCCGGTCAGCGTCAGGTTCTTGAGCCCGGTCATGTACGTCAGCGCTCCGCCGGTCGCGTGATCCACGGCGGTCGCCGGCGCGGTGGCGGCCCACACGGGCGTCATCGCGAGCGGCAGGTTGCGCGGCACGTCGTAGCTGCCACGGCCTCCGGGGACCTGCGGCGGCGTCGCTTCGAACGGCGAATGCGCGAGGACGAGGTGACGCTCGAAGAACGGCATGACGTCACCGAGCCGTTTCCACAGCCCGGTGCGGAGCGCCATGCATTTCGAGATCGTGCGATCCGGGTCGATCGGACCCTCGCTCGGCAGCACGGCCGCGATCGTGGCGATCACGCGGCCCGTGTCGTCGGCCTCGCCGAGGTGGATCGAGAACGCGGCGTCGCCGGAGGGATCCTTGTCCAGCGCCGCGAGGACCGCCACCGTCGGCGCCATGTGCTCGGGAAGACCGGCCTCGTCGATCACGATGTTCAGCGTGTAGCGATAGCCGACGATGGTCATCCCGCTCGCGAGCTCGGTGAGTCGCTTGGGTGCTTTCTTCCCGAGGAGCTCCGCGAGCTCCGCCGGTGGGCGGCTGGCGACGACCTGACCGGCGCCGAGCTCGTCGCCGTTCGCGAGCGTCAGGTTGGAGATCTTGCCCCACGACACGTCGATCTCCGCGACCTTGCCGGCGCGCACTTCACCGCCGGCGGTGGTCAGCTTCTCGACCAACAGCTCGCGAATGCCGTCGCCATCTCCACGGAGCGGGGACGGGCCCGTCCGCCATGCATCGACGGCGCGCGCGACGGCGAGTGCCCCCGGATTCGGATGCCGCAGCGCGACCGCCGCGAGGTGCCTCCAGATCGCGGCCGTTGCCGCACCCGTGGTCTGCGTGTCGCTCCACCAGGCGGCTGCGTCGGCGGTGGCTCGCTCGGTGAGCTTCGCGATCTCGCGCCTCTCGAAGAATCCGACGCCCGGGAAGGCATGCTCGCTGCCGAGCATGGGATCGAGCGCCCGCGCGAGCTCGCTGCCGCGATCCCAGCGGGCGACCCACGCGGCGGCGGCGTCCTTGCCGACCTCGCGCTCGAGCTCGCCGACAAGTCGATCGGCGCCGAGGTCGACGCGGAGGTCCGGCGTGACGATCTGCGCCGCGATCTTCGGCTCGCGCAGCTTCCGCCGGAGGGCAAGCTCGGCGTGCAGCTCCTTGAGCACGCGATCTGCGGCCGAACCGGCGGCGGTCGGCCACATCACCGGATCGATCGGCAGCTTGTGCGGGCCGAGCGTGTAGCGTGCCGGACGATCGTCACCGAGCACCAGCGTGCGCAGGCCGCGGCGCGCACACAGCGTGGCGCACACCAGGGCGGCGAGGTCATCTCCGAGGACGACGAGGTCGTACGAGTTACTCGGCACGGCGGACGATCCGACCTTGGCACGACAGCTCACCCGCCGCCAAGCGCCGGACCACCTCGGGGAGCATCCGGTGCTCGATCCGCTGGATTCGCTGCTGCACCGCCGCCGCATCGTCTCCCTCGAGGAGGGGGACGGGCTCCTGCGCGATGATCGGCCCCCCGTCGAGGGTGGCGTCGACGAAGTGGATGGTCACCCCGGTCACCTTCACCCCGTGTGCGAGGGCCTGGACGACCGCGTCCTTGCCCGGGAACGCGGGCAACAGCGAAGGGTGGGTGTTGATGATCCGGCGCGGGAAGGCATCGAGGAATGCGTCGGTGAGCACGCGCATGAAGCCGGCGAGGACGATCGCCTCGACCGCGTGCTCTGCAAGCACCGCGAGGAGCTTCGCCTCGAACGCAGCCCGTGGAAGATTGCGGTGGTCCACGACGATGCA
>JAYVLW010000754.1:0-2758 GCA_043759315.1 Myxococcales bacterium | reverse complement strand
CGCAGCGCCTCGGCGCGCTCGTACCACTCCATCGCCTCCCGCAGCCCATCATAGGCTGCGGAGCGCACGACGTTCTTGCGGTCGAGGTACGCGCGGGTCTCGCGCTCGTAGACGATGCCGGTGTAGTAGGCGCGATCGTATTCGTCGTCGAGCTGGACGATGTGATCGCGCGCCTCGCGGGCGGCACCCGCCGCGCCGTGTGCGCCGAACTGGTCGGTGAGGGCGAGGATCAGAGCGCGCAGCGCGGTCTGGTTATCGCTGTCGACGGCGAGGACATCGCGGTAGATCGATTCGGCCTGCGCGGGCTCGTTGAGCAGGCGATAGCGCTCGGCACGCTCGAGCGCATGCGGGATCCCATCGGGCGAGATCTTCTTGAGCGCGAACGAGGTCACTTCTTCGTACCTTCCTCTTCCGCCCGGGTCTTGGTGCGGACCTTCCGGCCGAGCAGCTTGCGGCCGATGATCGCGACGGGGTCGTAGAACCTGTCGACGACGCGCTCCTTCATCGGGATGATGCCGTTGTCGGTGATCTGGATGTGCTCGGGGCAGACCTCGGTGCAGCACCGGGTGATGTTGCACATGCCCGAGCCGAACTCCTTCTTGAGCTCCGGCACCCGGTCATCGGTATCGAGCGGGTGCATCTCGAGGCTCGCGACGCGGATCATGAACCGCGGACCGACGAAGGTCTGCTGCTCGCGCCCGTCGCGATCGCGGAGCACGTGGCAGACGTTCTGGCACAAGTAGCACTCGATGCACTTGCGGAACTCCTGCACGCGGTCGACGTCCTCTTGATACATCCGGTACTGACCGTCCGCGTCGCGCGGCTTCGGTTTGAACTTCGGGATGCGCTTGTTCTGCGCGTAGTTGTAGGACACGTCGGTGACGAGATCCTTGACCACCGGGAACGTCTTCATCGGCTGACACGTGATCGTCTCGGTCTCCGAGAACGAGTTCATGCGGGTCATGCACGCGAGGCGCGGCTTGCCGTTGATCTCCATCGAGCACGAGCCGCACTTGCCGGCCTTGCAGTTCCAGCGGATCGCCATGTCGTTGGCGTCGTGGGTCTGGATGCGGTGGAGCACGTCGAGGACGACCATGCCGGGGTCGACCTGGACCTGGTAGTCCTTGAAGTCGCCACCTTCGGCATTTCCGCGCCAGACCTTGAACAGTCGCTTTGCCATCTGGGTCGATCTCCTGGCTACTTGTAATCGGCGCCGACTTTGCCGGACTCGAGGTCTTCGATCTTCGCGTTCGCGATCGCCATCAGCTCGGGATGTCCCTCGGGCTTCGGCCGCTTCTCGACCTCCATCGTCCCGTCCGCCGCCTTCTTGATCACGACGTTGTACTTGACCCACTCCGCGCTCTCGCCCGGGTGATCGAGGCGCGTGTGCGCACCGCGGCTCTCTTCGCGCATCAGCGCCGCGCGCGTGACGGCTTCGGACGTGACGAGGAGCGACTTCATCGACAGCGCCTCGTGCCAGCCCGGGTTGTACTGGCTGGTGCCGGGCGCCTTCATCGTCTGCGCCTCGACCTTGAGCGCCTCGAGCTCCGCGATCGCGGTCTCGAGCTCTTCCTTCTTGCGGACGATCCCGACGCCCTTGGCCATCGTCTCGTGGAGCTTCTCGTGGAGGAGGTATGGGTTCGTGCCCTTCTCGCGGTTCAAGATCTCCGTCGCGCGCCGCACCGCGCTCGCGACCTGCGCGTCGTCGGTCTTCGGCGCGCCCTTCAGCGAGTCGATGTAGGCCTTCGCGCCGTCGCCGGCGAGCTTGCCGAACACGATCAGATCGGAGAGCGAGTTGCCGCCGAGCCGGTTCGCACCGTGCATGCCGGCGCCACACTCGCCGCACGCGAACAGGCCCGGGACGTTCGTCATCTGGGAGTCGGCATCGACCTTGATGCCGCCCATGAAGTAGTGAAGCGTGGGGCCGACTTCCATCGGCTCCTTGGTGATGTCGACCTCGGCCAGCTCCTTGAACTGGTGATACATCGACGGCAGCTTGCGCCGGATCACGTCGGCGGGAACGCGCGACGCGATGTCGAGGAACACCCCACCGTGCGGGGAGCCGCGGCCGGCCTTGACCTCCGCGGTGATCGCGCGCGCGACCTCGTCGCGGGTCAGCAGCTCGGGCGGACGGCGCGCCGTCTTGTCGCCCTTGAGCCAGCGGTCCGCCTCCTCGACGGTGGCCGCCGTCTCCGGCGCGAAGCGCTCGGAGATGTAGTTGAACATGAACCGCTCGCCCTTGTTGTTCTTGAGGATGCCGCCGTCACCGCGGACGCCTTCGGTGACGAGGATGCCGCGCACGCTCAGCGGCCACACCATGCCAGTCGGGTGGAACTGCGTGAACTCCACGTCCATCAGCTCCGCGCCGGCGTCGTACGCCATCGCGATGCCGTCGCCCGTGTACTCCCAGGAGTTCGAGGTCACGGGCCACGCCTTGCCACCACCACCGGTGGCGAAGATCACGGCCTTGGTCTTGAACACGACGAAGCGGCCGGTCTCCCGGCGATACGCGAGCACACCGCAGATCCGATCGCCTTCCTTCAGCAGCTCGAGCGCGGCGACCTCCATGTGGAAGTCGATGCCCTGGTGGATGCCGTGGTCCTGCAGCGAGCGGATCAGCTCGAGGCCCGTGCGATCACCGACGTGCGCGAGCCGCGGATAGCGGTGGCCGCCGAAGTTGCGCTGCGAGATCAGGCCTTCCTTGGTGCGGTCGAACACCGCGCCCCACTCCTCGAGCTCGCGGACGCGATCCGGAGCC
>JAYVLW010000753.1:0-8111 GCA_043759315.1 Myxococcales bacterium | reverse complement strand
GGCGAGCTTCCGTCCGAGACCCGCACGAAGGCGACTAAGTTGTTCGCCGCGATTCGGAAGGCACTTCCTTCCTAACGGAGTCCAACCATCCTGCGCGTTGAAGCGGAGAAGTTCGGACGTCATGGGGTTTCCTCGACTCGGTGACAGGAGCGTTTCGCTTCTGGTCACCATCGGATAGGCTGCGCCGCGCATCATGACCACCGCCTACGAGCAGAAGTTCGCCGACTTCCTCCGCATGTGCGATCAAGCGAACAAGGGGAAGCTCGATGTCGTCGTCGTTCACCATCCCGAGACGCTCGGCGACGACTACGCAGAGATCGTCGAGAGCCTCAACCGGCTCGCGGACGCGAAGCTCAAGCTTGCGATCGTTCCGCGTGATGAACGGGGAAGGTAGTCAGCTCGTGACCGGGAGACGCGACGAAATCGTCGACACGAAATCGTCGACGATTTTCTGCGCTCGGCTCGCCCTACATGCCTGCGCGCGGCGGAAGCGTTCGGACCCAGGATTTCTGCTTAGAAATCCTATAGATCAACGGCCCGAGCGTGCCCCCGCTACGAAGACGAAACCCGCCTCCTGCTCAGGCGGGTTTCGCATTTTCGGCTAGCCGTCTTCGATGACCAGGCAGGAGCGCTCGGCCACGCTCTCTCCGTCCTCGCGAGGGGCCGCTTGATCGATCCGTCCTTGAGCCAGCGCCGCAACGCGATCTGTCGCTGACCGACGCCGAGCTGGTCGCGTTTCTTCCGGCCGATGCGTCGCGCTGGCTGCGCGGGGTGTTCTGGTGCCAGTTCGAAGGCCCCACATCGCTCGCCGCGTTCGCGACGCACTTCGCGAAGCGGTTCGCGGTGATGACATCGACGGACAAGAAGTTCCCGGCGGACGGGCCCGCTGAAGGACTCGATGTCCCGACGGTGACACTCGCGCCGAAGGGCAAGTACGTCGCCTACACGTTCTACGGAATGCGCGGTGAGACGTACGGCGAGGACGGCTCGTGGCAGCTCGTGGCGAGCTCTCGCGAGATGGGGACCGCGTGTGGTTCGAACCGCGCGGTCTACGAGCGGTTCAAGGCGCTCGAGCTACCGGATCTCGGTGCCCGCGAGATCGTCGAGCGCACGGACTGAGTCAGGCGTCGGGCGCGAGCCACGATCGCCGCCGGCGCCGAACACCACGACCGCCAGCGGCCCACCGTCCGCGGTGGCGATCCGGACGCTGCCGTTCGCCAGGCGGCCAGCACCACCGTGATCGCCACGTAGATCCGCCGCCCCAGGAACACCAGCGACGGCGGCGTGCGGCGATGACTACACCCGTCGCGCGCACCGCACAGGCTGCGCCTCCGATCGACGATCTCGCCGGCCACGCCGACCGGCCAGCTTATGAAGTGAAGCCTGCAAGCTTCATCGCTTGCCCATCCGGCGATCGTGCTACTCCTTGGACGTGCCCTTTGCCCGCGTCCTCGTGCTCGCGCTCGCGCTGACCCACGCGGTTGGCCTCGCGGACATCGTGCTTGGTGATGCGTGCGAGGAAGCTTGCGACGACGACGGCTGTGGGAAGGACTGCCTCCCCGGGGTCGCTTGTCGCTGTCACTGCCCGAGTGGGATGCCTGCGCTCGGCTCGCGCCTACAGGCCGTCGCGAAGCTGGATACGCCGCGGGTGATCGCCCCGTGCGGTTACGATCAGCAAGAGCACATGAGTCCCGATCCGCGCGAGATCCTGCACGTGCCGCGGCTGTTCGTCTGAACCGTTCAACCTGAACTCAGACGACGAGCAACGGCGGACCTGCGTCCGCTCAAAGGTGCGTCATGTCCTCTCACGTTCGCGCGCGGTTGGCCTGCGCCGCGCTCATGCTTTCATTCACGCATCCCACGCACGCGGGATCGCTCACACTCGATCTCCCCACGGCGCTCTCCCGAGCACGCGAGCGCGCGCCCGAAGCGATCGCTGCACTCGCGCGCATCGGCGAGGCGCGTGCGCAACGCGTCGGCGCCGGCGTGCTGTTCATCCAGAACACCGAGCTTCAGCTCGGCGGTGGACCACGGTTCGGCGATCCGCGGACGTTCGCGCTCCACGCCCAGGTCTCGCAGCAGCTCGAACCGACGCGGCGAAGCGCGCGGATTGGTGTCGCCGATGCCGGCGTCGACCAGGCCAAAGCGCTCAGCGATGCCGAGCTTCGCACGTTGAGCTTCGAGGTCGAGAACGTCTTCTACGAAGCGCGCTTCGCCGATCTCGAGGTCGAGCTGGCGCAGCGAGATCAGGATGTCGCCAGACGCGCAGCGGAAGCCGCGGAACGCCGTCGCAAGGCCGGGGATCTCGCCGATCTCGACGTCAATCTCGCGAAGATCACGCTTGGTCGAGCACGGTCCACGCTCGCGGCGGCGCAGTCCGAGCGAGCGAGCGCGATCGGTCGCCTCGGCGCGCTCGTGGGTGCGCGGCCCGACGAGGTCGTCACGCTCGCTGGCGATCTTCGCCCTGCGCCCCTCACACTCGAATCACTCCGCTCGTCCGTTCCGATCCGTGCGGATGTTCGCGCGATCGAGGCGGAGCAGCGCGTCGCGCGCGCGGAGGGGGAGCTTGCCAACGCGAACGGACGGCCGGAGCTAGGGCTTTGGCTGGGCTACGAGCGCGACGAGAACGACACGATCCTGATGGGTGGGCTCACCATGACGCTTCCGTTCTGGAATCGGGCGCAGGGCGACAAGGCGCTCGCGCGCGCGAGACAGCATCGCGCCGAGCTGGAGCGTGCTGCTGTAGTCGGAGCGGCGTCTCGCCAGGTCATTGACGCGTTCGACGCCTACGTTCGCGCGCGCGAGGGCGTCGAGATCTTCGAGCGCGACGTGCTTCCGGTGCTGACCGACAGCGAGAAGCTGTTGGAGCGCAGCATCGAGACCGGGCAGATCGCAGTGAATGACTTCCTCGTCGCTCGCCGGGAGATCCTGAGCGGTCGCGGCGAGCATCTACAACGACAACTTCAGCTCGCGAAAGCGGCAGCCGCTGCACGCTTCGTCGCGGGGGTGGCGCCATGAAAACGATCGCAATGGTCTCCGCTCTCGCGCTGTTCGCCTGCGGCGGCAAGAAGGCCGAAGACCAAGACGAGCATGGCCACGAGACGCATGCCGACGAGCACAGAAACGAAGGCTCGGGTTCCGCACAACATGACGACGATGACGGCGGCGGTGCACAGACCGTCAAGATCGCGCCGGAGATGATCCGCGACCTTCGCGTGACAACCGCGAAGGCCGAGACACGCGCAGCGGGAGAGAGGGTGTCGGTCCTCGCAGAGCTGCGGGTCAACCAAGACGCCTACGCGGAGGTCGCATCACCGTCTCCTGCGCGGGTCGTACGCGTACTCGTGAAGGCGGGCGATGAGGTCAAAGCAAACCAACCGCTCGTCGAGCTGACGAGTGGGGACATGTCGAAGGCGCGCGCGGAGGTCCAAGCTGCCGATGCACGGCTCGCGCTTGCGAAGAGGAACCTCGAACGCAAGAAGGGATTGCTCACAGAGCGGCTGATCCCCGAGCGCGACGTGATCGAGGCGCAATCCGCAGTCACCGAAGCGGAAGCAGCGCGAACCGTGGCCGCTGGCGCGATCAAACAGTTCGCGGGCGCAGAGGGCGGCAGCGGACTCATGCTGCGCGCGCCGGTCGCCGGCACGGTGATCGATCGTGATGTTGTTGTCGGTCAGCTCGCCGATCCTTCCAAGACGCTGTTCCGGATCGGCGACCTGTCGAAGCTTTGGCTCGTCGCACACGTGTTCGAACGCGATGCGGTGCGCGTGCAGGTCGGGACGACCGGTATCGCCAGCTTTGCGGCGCTGCCTGGCAAGACCATCGAGGGCAAGATCGTCTGGATCGGGCGTGAGGTCGAAACGGCATCACGAACCGTGCCGGTGCGGCTCGAGATCCCGAACCCAGATGGCGTGCTACGGCCCGGCATGTCGGCGAGCGTGTCAATGCCGGTCGGCGAGGTGGGTGGCCAGGTCGTCGCGGTGCCGATCGCAGCCGTGCAGCGCGTCGGGGACAAGTGGTCGGTCTTCGTGCCGCGCGGCCCGGGTGCCTTCGAGGCGAAGGCCGTCGGTCGTGGCCGTGACCTCGGTGGTGAGGTCGAGATCCTGAGCGGTCTCGCCCCCGGCGAGGAGGTCGTCGTCGATGGCGCGTTCCTCCTCAAGGCGGAATTCGACAAAGCCCGCGGGGAGGGTGGTCATGACCACGAGCATTAGGAGGGCGTCATGATTCAACGCTTCATCGTCGCGAGCTTTGGCAAGCCGCTCGTCGCGCTCTTGCTCGTGATCGCGTGCGCTGCGATGGGCGTGGTCACGTTCCGCGAGTTGCCTCGCGACGTGTTCCCCGATCTGTCGGCGCCCGTCTTCAACATCATCGTGCAGAACGCGGCGATGGGCTCGGAGGAGCTGGAGACGCGGGTCACGATTCCGATCGAGACTTCGCTGTCAGGGCTGCCGAACGTGCGTCGCGTGCGGTCGCAGTCGACGCTCGGCGTTGCACAAGTCACGATCGAGTTCGATACGGATGCCGACTATTCGAAGAGTCGGCAGTTCGTCGCGGAGCGGCTCTCGCAGATCGATCTCCCGCCGGGGACCGGCGAGCCACTGCTCTCGAGTCTCACCGGTCGCCTGAACGAGATCTACGAGATCACGATCGAGGCGGCGCCAGGTTCCGCCGATCTCATGAGCCTCCGCGATCTAGCGGAGAACGAGATCAAGAACCGGTTGCTCGCGGTGCCCGGCGTGGCTGCCGTGGAGCGGCTCGGTGGTTACCTCCGAGAGTTCCAGGTGCAGATCGATCCCGACCGGATGGCAGCACGCGGCGTGACGCTCGACGAGATCGTGCACGCGACGGAGGGCGCGAACGTCAGCGCGGCCGGTGGGTTTATCACCCAAGGGCAGATGGAATGGACCGTGCGCGCGAATGGGCGGGCGGAGTCGGTCGAGGAGCTGCGCGAAACCGTTGCCGCGATGCGCGGTGGCACCCCGGTGCTGCTCGGTGACGTTGCGGACGTGCGCGAAGCGCCGGCCGTACGCCGCGGGCTCGCACACCGACTTGCCGGCGAAGTCGTGAGCTGCCGCATCGTGAAGCAGTTCGGCGCAGACACGGTGAAGGTCTCCGAGGGGATTCGCGCGGCGATCGCGGATCTCGAGCCGAGCCTTCCGAAGGGCGTGAACATCCGTATCGTCTACGATCAGTCGCAGCTGGTTCAATCCTCGCTCGGCGGTGTTGGTCGTGCGGTTCTGATCGGCGCGGGCCTCGTGGCGTTCGTGTTGTTCCTGCTGCTCGGCAACGTGCGCGCCGCGTTGCTCGTCACGCTGACGTTGCCGCTGTCGCTCGCGCTGTCGGGCTTGCTCCTGCGCGTCGCGGGCATCGGCATCAACACGATGACTCTCGGTGGCCTGGCGATCGCGGTAGGCCTGCTCGTCGACTCGTCGATCATCGTCGTCGAGAACATTATCCATCGTCTCTCGCAACACAGGGACGGAGACCGGAAGGCACACGCACTTGCGGCGGCGGTCGAGGTCGGGCGCCCGATCGCGTTCGCGACATTGATCGTGTGCGCGGTCTTTGTCCCTTTGTTCGCGATGAGTGGGATCGAGGGCCGCATGTATCAACCGCTCGCGGGCGCGGTGATCGCGGCTGTGCTCGCGGCGTTGTTGCTGTCGCTCGCGCTGGTGCCCGTGGTCGCGGCAGCTGTGCTGCGTCCGCGTCCGGCGAGCAAGCCCGAGGACGTCGCGATCATCCGCGCGATCAAGCGCGTCTATCAGCCACTACTCGATGGTGGGCTCAAGCATGCGGGCGCGATCTGCATCGCGACGCTCGTGATCACGATCCCCGCGCTCTGGCTCGCGACGAAGATCGGTTCCGACTTCATGCCCGAGCTGGACGAAGGCGCGGTGCTGATGCAGACGTCGCTTCCAGCCGAGGCATCACTTGACGAAGTCGATCGCCTGAATCACCGCGTCGAGGACGTGCTCCGATCGTTCCCCGAGGTTGACGACGTCGTGCGCCGTACCGGTCGCGCCGAACGGACGGAGGACCCGATGCCGCACACGCTGTCGGACGTGCTGATCGTGCTCGAGCCGGATCGCGAGCGAAGCACGGCCGAGCTCGAGGACCTGATGCGCGAGGCAGTCGAGAAGGTGCCAGGAGTCTCCGCTTCATTCACGACACCGCTCGGCATGCGCATCGATGAAGGACTCGGCGGGACACCGTCCGACCTCTCGGTGCGCATCTTCGGACCCGATCCGGATCAGCTCGCGAAGCTGGCCGAGTCTGCCGAGGGACTTTTGCGAAAAGTCGATGGCGTCGCCGACGTCCGAGCGGAGCGACTCACCGGACTGCCGCAGCTGCGGGTGCAGGTCGATCGCGGTGCAGCGGCGCGCGTCGGGCTCACGCCGGGCGACGTGATCGAGGCGATCGAGATCGGGCTCGCCGGCAGGGTGGTCTCTGAGGTGTGGGTCGGCCAACGTCGGTTCGATCTCGTGATCCGTCTCGCCGAAGATCACCGACGCGATGCAGCTTCGCTGTCGGCGCTACTGATCGACGGCCACGATGGAACCCGCATCCCGCTCGGCAAGCTTGCCAAGATCGAGCAGACGTTCGGTCTCGGTACGATCAAGCGCGAGGCCGGGAGCCGTCGCATCGCCGTGGAGGCGAGCGTCGCCGGTCGTGACCTCGGATCGACCGCGCATGATGTGCGCGAGGTGCTCGCGAAGCAGCTGCAACTTCCGTCGGGCTACTTCGTCGACGTCGGCGGCAAGGTCGAGACGCAGGCCCGTGCGCAGCGGTCTCTCTACATGGCGGTCGCGATCGCGCTCCTCGCGGTGTTCCTGTTGCTCTACATCGCGCTGGGCTCGGTCGCCGAGACGATTGTGATCCTGGCGACACTGCCGAGCGCGTTCGTGGGCGGGATCGTGGCGCTCTTCATCGCGGGCGAGACATGGAGTGTGTCGTCGCTCGTAGGCTTGATCGGTCTGTTCGGCATCGCCGTACAAAACGGGCTTGTTCTCGTCACGCAGACGCGAGGGCTGGTCAGCGAGGGTCGGGATTTCGGGGCCGCGCTTCGCGAAGCGTGTCTCGGTCGAGCGAGGCCGAAGATCATGACCGCGGCAACCGCGATCCTCGGATTGCTGCCGTTGCTCGTGCTGCGGCTGCACGGCACGGAGATCGAGCGACCGCTAGCGATCGTGATGATCGGTGGCCTGGTGACGTCCACGCTCTTCACGCTGCTTGCGTTGCCAACTTTCTATGAGCTGGTACATCGTCTTCAGGCTCGCATCGCAGGGCGACGAACGGCACGCCTCGAGGAAGCGCCACATGGCGGCTGAGCACGATCACGACCACTCGCGCGGCGGACACTCGCATCACACGCCACCCGATGATCCGGGGCGCGCGTTCGTCATCGGCATCGGTCTCAATGTCGCGTTCGTGATCGCCGAGACGATCGCGGGCTTCGTCGCCGACTCGACGGCGTTGCTCGCGGACGCCGCGCACAACCTCGGTGACGTGCTCGGTCTCGCCATGGCGTGGGGCGCAACGGTGCTCGCGCGCCGCACGCGAACCGCGCGCCGCACGTATGGCTTGCGGCGCACGACAATCCTGGCCGGACTCGCGAACGCGATGCTGATCCTCGTCGTGGTCGGCGGAGTGACGTGGGAGGCGGTGCGGCGGATCAACGAACCATCGCATGTCGACGGTGGCATCGTCGCGATCATGGCGGCGGTGGGCGTAGCGATCAACCTTGGCGCGGCGCAGCTGTTCGCGAGCGGGCGAGACCGCGACGTGAACCGACGTGGCGCCTATCTTCACCTGCTCGCCGATGCGGCAGTGTCTGCCGGCGTCGTCGTGGCGGGCGTGATCGTGTGGCAGACCGGATGGAACTGGATCGACCCGGTCACGAGCATCGTCGTATCGCTGGTGATCTTGTTCGGCACGATCACGTTGTTGCGGGACGCGCTGAACCTCCTCCTCGATGGAGTCCCAGCGCACATCGATCCTGAAGCCGTCGAGAGCTACCTCGCCGGCCTGCCGAATGTGCAAGGTGTCCATGACCTGCACATCTGGTCGATGAGCACGACGGAGGTCGCGCTCACTGCACACGTCGTGATGCC
>JAYVLW010000752.1:0-2878 GCA_043759315.1 Myxococcales bacterium | reverse complement strand
GGCCTCGTGATCGCGGGCGCGTTCATGCTCGTCGTCGCGTTCGGCTTCAAGGTCGCCGCGGTGCCGTTCCACATGTGGGCGCCCGATGCGTACGAAGGTGCGCCGACGCCGGTCACGGCGTTCATGGCGGCGGCCGTCAAGGCAGCGGCGGTCGCGGCGATGATCCGCGTGTTCGGCCTCGCGCTCGGCGGCGATGTCATCCCGTTCGGCGCGCTCGGCTGGGCGAGCCCGATGGTGGTGATCGCTGCGGTCACGATCACGATCGGAAATATCTCCGCGGTCCGTCAGGACAACATCAAGCGGATGCTCGCGTACTCGTCGATCTCCCACGGCGGCGTGTTGCTCGTCGGCATCTGCGCGCTCGGCCTCGGCTCCACCACCGGCAACGCCGCGATCGTCTACTACCTGATCGCGTACAGCTTCACCACGATGGGCGCGTTCGCCATCGTCGCGTACGTCGGCAGCAGGGGCCGCGAGCGCCTGCTCGTGGACGACTGGGCCGGACTCGGAAGCCAGCACCCGGCGGTCGCGCTCGCGATGACGGTGCTCCTGCTCTCGTTCGGCGGCGTGCCGCCGACCGGAGGCTTCTTCGGCAAGTTCTACATCTTCAAGTCGGCGATGGAGGTCTACGACGGTCAGCTGATCTGGCTGGTCTTGATCGGCGTGGTCAACTCGGCGATCAGCATCTACTACTACCTGCGCATCGTCACCGCGATGTACTTCAAGGAGGCGAACCAGCCGTTCGCGCCGACGAAGTCGGGAGGTCTGTTGTTCGTGATCGCGGTGTGTCCGCTGCTGGTCCTCGAGCTCGGCCTGATGCCGGGCTGGTGGCTCAAGCTCGTCGGCTGAAGGGGTTTGCCGAGCTTGCGAGGCGATAGATGAGCGCGTTGCGCGAGCTCGCGAAGGCGGCGGGGCTCGATGCCGAGTACGCGGACTTCCGTGGCCAGCTCACGGCCGCGAGCGACGAGGCGGTGTTCGCCACCCTCAAGGCGCTGGCGCCAGATCTGGGGATCAAGCTCGAGCGTGTCGATGATGCGCCGGGTGCCATTGCGGTGCTCGAGCGCGAGCGCTGGCGCCAGATCGTGCCGGCCGTCGTGGTCGGCTGGAACGGCTCGATCGCCGTGCCGTTCTCGGTGCCTGCCCAGCAGGACGAGGCCTGGGAGGTCGAGATCACGACGGAGAGCGGGCGCGCGGTGAAGGCGCACGGCCGGCTGTTCGATCTGCCGGCGAGCGGGCACGCGCATCCGCAGGGCGTGGTGCACTGCGTCCGCACCGCGACGATCTTCCTCGACGGCGAGGTCGGCTATCACAGCGCGCGCTGGCGAGCCCTCGGCTCGCAGGGCGAGGCGCTCGCGATCTCGGCGCCCGAGCGTGCGTGGGGCAGCCCGGGTACCGGTGGCCGGCGCTGGGGGGTGTTCGCGCCCGTCTACGGCCTGGCGTCGACGGAGTCGGGTCAAGCAGGCGACCTCGGGACGCTGAAGCGGCTGTTCGATGCCGTCGAGCGTCGGGGTGGGCGCTATGTGGCGACGCTGCCGATCCTCGCCCAGTTCCTCGACGAGCCCTGCCAGATCAGCCCGTACTCGCCGGCGAGCCGCCTGTTCTGGAACGAGATGTTCCTGGAGCTCGCGCCGCTCGCAGCACAGGTCGGACTCCCCGTACCGGCCGTGCCGGCGATCGCCCCAGGGACCCTGATCGACTACAAGGCCCAGTACCACTGGCGCCGGCTCGCCCTCGATCCGATCGCGCAACGGCTCGCCGCACGGCCGGAGCTGTCGACGAAGATCGACGCGTGGGCGCACGCGACCGGCGCCTACGACTATGCCGCGTTCCGGACCCTCGGCGAGCAGCGCCGCACCGGCTGGCCCGAGTGGGGCTCGCCGTGGCGCGACGGAGCGCCGATGGTCGAGACGCGCGCGCAGGCGATCGGCCTCGGCGCGGATGAGGCACGGCTGACCACGCACGTCGTCGCGCAGTGGGCGATGCAGCAGCAGCTCGAAGCGATCGGCACCGGAGCTGTCCGCCTCTACCTCGATCTTCCCGTAGGCGTGAACTGCGACGCGTACGAAGTGTGGCGCCACCGAAATCTATTCCTGACGGAGCTCGCGGCCGGTGCACCGCCCGATGCGCTGTTCCTCGGGGGGCAGAACTGGGGGCTACCACCGCTTTCGCCCATCGCCCTCCGGCGCGATCGCTATCGCTACTTCATCCGCTGCATCCAGCACCACATGCAGGTCGCCGGCATGTTGCGCATCGATCACGTGATGGGGCTGTTCCGCCTGTACTGCGTGCCCCAGGGCCGCCCGGCCACCGATGGCGTGTACATCCAGTACAACGCCGAGGAGCTGCTGGCGATCCTCACGCTCGAGTCGCATCGCGCGCGGTGCGCGCTCGTGGGCGAGGACCTCGGCACCGTGCCCGCGCAGGTGCGCCCCGCGATGGCGCGCCACGGCATGTTCCGCCTCCACGTCGGGCAGTGGTTCCTGCCCGAGCGCGTCGGCGAGCGCCCGGGCCCGTCGCCCGCGGCGTCGGTCGCGAGCCTCAACACGCACGACACGGCCACGTTCGCCGGCTGGTGGCGCGGCGCCGACATCGACGACCGCCACGACCTCGACCTTGTCACCGCTGAACAAGAGGCGACCGAGCGCACCCTCCGCGAGACCGCGCGCGCCGCGCTGCTCGCGTTCGCCACTGCCGAGGGTCGGCGTGGCACACCCGACGCGCTCACCGACGTCGAGCGCGCGATGGTCGCCGCGACCGCGGATCTCGCGCACGGCGCGGCCGAGGTGGTTCTCGTCGCGCTCGATGATCTCGCGCTCGAACCGTTCCCCCACAACGTTCCCGGCACCACGACGCAGCGGCCGAACTGGCAGCGTCGCGT
>JAYVLW010000751.1:0-5509 GCA_043759315.1 Myxococcales bacterium | reverse complement strand
CCGCGCACCACGCCGGTCAAGCGGCTGTTCCTGACCTTCAAGCAGAAGAAGGTCCACATGGCGATCGTGGTCAGCGAGTACGGCAAGGTGCTCGGCGTGGTCACCATGGATGATCTGCTCGCGCAGATCTTCGGCCAGCTCCGCGACGAGCGCGCCGAGCTGCAGAGCTCGATCCCGGGCCGTCCCAAGCTGCGGACACCCGCGCCAGGTGTGCCAGTCGCCCCGCCGGTCGCGGTCGCGGAGGGCACAAACCCGGTGCCGCGCATGGAAGCAATGGAGATCAGCGATCAGAGCGTCCCCGTGTCCAAGATGGACGGTTCCGATCTCAGCGGTCCGCACCTGCGCGCCGACTCGCAGCCCGGTGAGGTCGCCGGCGTGCTCGATCCCCCCCCGGCCCCGGTACGGCCGTACCACGAGGAAGACGAGGTCACACCGCCCGCGATCGACGTGACGGAGCTGGAGGAGCAGGCGCGGAGGGAGAAGAAGTCGTCATGATGATGACCACCTCCACGCTCGTGCTGCTGCTCGTCGCGTGCGTGCTGCTGCAGGCGTTCTTTGTCGCCGCGGAGGTCGCGCTCTCGGCCGCCGATCGCAATCAGCTCCATGCTCGCGCGATCGCGGGCAAGCCCTCTGCAGCGCGCGCCGAGAAGATGCTCGGCGTCCCGCAGGTCACGCTCGCCACCACGCTCCTGGGGGCGTCACTCGCGTTGCTCGTCGGGGTGATCGCGCTCGGGCTCGAGCTTGCCCAGCGCGGGCTGCATCCGCTGTGGGCACCCGTGTTCGCGGTTCCGCCGTTCCTCGTGCTCGGCCATCTCGTGCCGAAGCAGATCGTGCAGGTGCACGCCGACAAGATGGTCGACGCGCTGTCCTCGCCGCTGCGGTACGCGTCGTGGATCCTCCGACCGGCGGTGATCGTCGTCGGCGGGTACGCGTCGCTGCTGACGAAGATCACCCGCACCGATCGCAAGAAGGCGTTCGTCACGCGCGACGAGCTGGCGCTCCTCATCGAGTCCGAACCGGAGACGGACAAGCCGGAGATCTCTGCCGACGAGCGCGAGATGATCGCGAACGTGTTCGAGCTCTCCGAGTACAAGGTCGGCGAGCTGATGGTCCCGCTCTCCGAGGTCACGGCCCTGCCCGAGGATGCTGCTGTCTCCGAGGCGGCCCTCGAGGTCGCCGACAAGCAGCACTCGCGCATGCCGATCTATCGGAACCGCGTCGACGACGTGATCGGCATCGTCCACGTGTTCGACATCCTGCAGGCGAACATGAAGCCCGACGGGCGCACCGTCGCGGCGCTCGCGCACCCGCCCACCTACGTGCCCGAGACCATGAAGGCCTCGGATCTCCTCGTGCAGCTCCAGTCCGAGCAGACCCACCTCGCGATCGTCGTCGACGAGTACGGCGGCGCCGTCGGGATCTGCACCATCGAAGACCTGCTCGAGATCATCGTCGGCGACATCGACGACGAATACGACACCGAGCCGTCCGCGATCCGCGCCGAGAAGCCGGGCGTCTGGAAGATCGAGGCACGGACCTCGGTCGCGCGCGTCAACGCGGAGCTCTCGCTCGGACTCCCCGAGTCCGAGGACTACGAGACCATCGCCGGCCTGCTGATCGAGAAGCTGCGTCGGATCCCCACGCCGGGCGAGACCATTCCGGTCGGCGGGTGCTTGATCGAGATCGTTCAGGCCACCGACCGCGCCGTCGAGGCCGTCCGGATCTCGAAGAAGAAGAAGTAGGACGTGGGGCCAAGCCCCGGAGTGTTTCCCAGCCCGTTCGCGACGCCTCCGCAGCCGCTGGCACGCGTCGCGGCCGAGCAGCTGCTCGCGGACCTGAAGGCCGGGTTCGCCGGCGACGAGGGAAAGATGTTCGGTGTGCTCGTGGCCGAGGCGCCCGATGGCGCGCGGGTCACGCTGCGCGCCTTCTCCGGCATGCTCGGGGGGACCTGGACGCAGCCGGGGTTCGCGCCGCCGTTGTTCGACCCAGAGGCGTGGGAGGCGATGTGGCCGGCGGGGCAGGCGTCGCTGCGCGGGCACGAGCTGGCGCTGCGCGCGATCGCGGAGGATCCCCAGCGGGCGGTGCGCCGCGCCGAGCTCGCGCGCATGGTGGCGGTCCGGGAGGCCGCGTCGGAGGCCCTCCGCGCGCGGCACCGCGAGCGCAAAGCCGCACGGCGCGCGGTGCGCCAGCTGGGAGGGCAGACCACGGCGGCGCTCCACGCGCTCGATCAGGAGAGCCGCGCCGACACGGCGGAGCGCCGGCAGTTCGATGCGACTTCGCCGGCGGCCGGGCTCGCCGCGCAGGTGGCGGCGGATGATGCGGAGCGCGCCGCGATCGAGGAGCTGCGCGCGGCCGAGTCGCGGGCGCTGATGAAGCGCGTGCACGACAGCTACGTGATCGCGAGCTATCGCGGTGAGCGGCGGGCGCTACGCGATCTGTTCGCGCCGGGCGAGCCGCCCGGCGGCGCAGGCGATTGCGCGGGTCCGAAGTTGCTGGGCGAGGCCTACCGGCGCGGTCTGCGTCCGATCGCGATGGCCGAGGTGTGGTGGGGACCGCCGCCGGCGACCGGCGGGCGCCACCAGGGCGGGTTCTATCCGGCGTGTCGTGGCAAGTGCGGCCCGCTCCTCCCGTTCATGCTCGGCGGGCTCGACGTCGAGGCGGCGCCGGTGTTCGGCGCGGCGGCGATCGCGGCCGGCGAGCCACGCACCGTGTTCGAGGACGACGACGTGGTGATCGTCGACAAGCCCATCGATCTCCTGTCCGTGCCGGGGCGCGGTGCTGCGTTGCGCGATTCGGTGCAGACCCGGCTGCGTGCCCGCTATCCGGCAGCGACCGGGCCGCTCGTCGTGCACCGTCTCGACCTCGAGACCTCCGGCCTGCTGCTCGCGGCGAAGTCCGAGCGGATGTACGCGGTGCTGCAGGCGCAGTTCGCGCGCCGCGAGATCGACAAGCGCTACATCGCGTGGCTCGCGGGCGACGTGCGCGGGGATGCCGGCGTGATCGAGCTCGCGCTGCGCGTGGACCTCGATGACCGGCCGCGGCAGATCGTCGATGCGGTGCACGGCAAGGCGGCGATCACAGAATGGACGGTGCTCGCGCGCGAGGGCGGGCGCACGCGTGTGGCGTTCGTCCCGCGCACCGGCCGCACCCATCAGCTGCGGGTCCACGCGGTCGTCGGGCTCGGAGCGCCGATCGTTGGTGACCGGCTCTACGGCACCGCCGGCGACCGGCTCCTGCTGCACGCCGAACGGCTCGAATTCGTGCACCCCCGCACCGGGCAACGGATCGCCGCCGTCTGCCCTGCGCCGTGGTAAGAGCGCACTCGTGGATCAGCAGCAGTTGCTCGCCGTGCTCGACCGGGTGCGCTCCGGCGCGCTCAGCGCGGCCGACGCAGCCGACCAGATCGGATCGCTTCCCTACGCCGAGGTCGCTCACGCAGTCGGCTCCACGCTGATCGATCACCACCGCGAGCTGCGCACGGGTGTGCCGGAGATCGTGTACGGCGCGACCAAGACCCCAGAGCAGATCGCAGGCGCGCTGCGCGAGCTCGCGGCGCGTGCCGGCGGCGCGATCGCGACGCGCGTCGACGCCGCGAAGGCCGCGGCGGTGGCGGCCCTGCTGCCCGAGCTGGTGGTCCACGAGCTCGCGCGGGTGTGCGTCCTCGGCGCTCCCGCGGAGCGGCCGGCCGCGGCGAAGATCGCGATCGTGTGCGCCGGGACCAGCGATCTCGCGGTCGCGGAGGAGTGCGCCTTGATCGCGGAGTTCCTCGGCGCGCCGGTGACGCGGATCTCCGATGTCGGTGTGGCGGGCCTGCACCGGCTGCTCGCGAGGCTCGACGAGATTCGCAAGGCGGAGGTGGTCATCGCGGTCGCCGGGATGGAGGCCGCACTGCCATCGGTGCTCGGCGGTCTGATCGATCGTCCGCTGATCGCGGTGCCCACGAGCGTCGGCTACGGCGTCTCCATCGATGGTCTCGTCGCGCTTGCAGCGATGCTGTCGGCGTGCGCACCGGGGATCACGGTGGTCAACATCGACAACGGTGTCGGCGCTGCGATCGCAGCGGTCAAGATCGCGCGGCTCGCGGTGCGGCGATGAGCGTGCGCGGGAAGCACTTGCACGTCGACTGCGCGAGCGGCGCGGCGGGTGACATGATGCTCGGGGCGCTGCTCGATCTCGGGGTACCCGTCGACGTCGTCGGCGACGCCCTCGATGCGATCGGAGCGGGCCGGGAGCGGCTACGCGTCACCAAGGTGACCAAGCGCGGGATCGCCGCGACGGATCTCAAGGTGGAGACCGCGGGCTCCCTGGCGGGGACGGAGCGACACGACCACGGCACGCCCGCCGCGCATGCCACCGGGGACCACCACGCGCACCACGACAGCGATGAACCCGCCGACGACCGCGATGTGCTGGGGCAGGGACGGCGTGCGCCTCGCGACACGATGCCGACCCCGTTCGGTGCGGGGGTTCGCGTCGAGGGGCCGCCGCAAGCGGACCGCGCACAGTCGCGTCTCCCCGTGTCGGCGCACTCGCACCCACCCGCGTACTCGCATGCGGCCCGGGCGACCGCGCACGCGCACGGCGACGACCACCACGATCACGACCATTCGCACTCGCCGGCGGCCTCGCCCCGGTCGCACGCGCATTACCACTATGCCGAGATCCGGGCGCGCATCGCGGGGGCCGCACTCACCGCGGGGACGAAGCGGCGGGCGCTCGACATCTTCGACCGCATCGCGCGCGCCGAGGCAACGATCCACGGGACCACGGTGGACTCCGTCGCGTTTCACGAGGTCGGCGCGATCGACAGCGTGGTCGACGTCGTCGGCACGGCCGCGGCGCTCGACTGGCTCGACCCCGCGACCGTCACGTGTACCGGCGTCGCGATGGGCCATGGCACGATCACGTGCGCGCACGGCGTGTTGCCCGTCCCCGCGCCCGCCGCCCTCGAGGTCCTGCGCGACGCGAAGGGCGTGATGACCGACGGCGGCCTTCCCCGGGAGCTGTGCACGCCGACGGGGGCCGCGATTCTCGCCGCGAGCGTCACGAGCTGGACCGCGGCACCGGCGGGAACGCCGCTCGCGATCGGCTGGGGCGCCGGCGATGCCGAGCTCGCCGATCGCGCGAACGTGCTGCGCGCGGTCGTGATCGAGACCATCGGCCTCGCGACGGGGGCCGTCTGGCAGATCGACGCGAACCTCGACGACATGAGCCCCGAGCTGTGCGGGCCGGCCGCCGACGCGGTGTTCGCGGCGGGGGCGCTCGACGTGTGGTGGACGCCGATCACCATGAAGAAGGGCCGCCCGGCGCTCACGCTCTCTGCGCTGGCGGAAGCGAATGTGCGCGAGGCCGTGATCGCCGCGATCCTGCGCGAGACGACGACGATCGGCGTGCGCTACGGGCTCCGTGAGCGGACAATGCTGGCGCGGCAGAGCACGGAGGTGACGACGCGGTACGGTGCGATTCCGATCAAGCTCGCGATGCAGGGCGATGTGGTCCTCAACGCGGC
>JAYVLW010000750.1:0-2760 GCA_043759315.1 Myxococcales bacterium | reverse complement strand
GAGGAACCACCCGCGTGGGGCGACGCACCGACGCTTCCGGATCCGCGCCGCGAGCCGCCCACGGACCCGCAGGCCGCACGCACCACCCGACGCATCGCACCCGCTGCGCCGCGCGGCGTGCGCACCGCGATGACGATCGAGCCGCGCGAGGGCCAGCTCTGGGTGTTCGTCCCGCCGGTCCCGACGTTCGATGACTTCTGCGCGCTGCTGGCCGCGATCGACGCGGCGCGGGAGCAGACCGGCTTCGCGGTGAACCTCGAGGGCTATCCGCCGCCGCCGTCGCCCGCGCGCACGCGGTTCGCGGTGACGCCGGATCCCGGCGTGCTCGAGGTCAACCTCCCGCCGCAGACGAGCTGTCGCGATGCGGCGGCGCTGCACGCGACGGTGTTCGAGGCCGCGCTCGGAGCGGGCCTGACCGCGGAGCGGTACCTGCTCGATGGTCGTGCGGCCGGATCGGGCGGCGGCAACCACATCACGATCGGCGGGCCCACCGCCGAGGCATCGCCGTGGCTGCGCGATCCGGCGCTGCTCGCGAGCCTCGTCACGTTCGTGCAGCACCACCCGTCGCTGTCGTACGCGATGACCGGCATGTTCGTCGGGCCCACGTCACAGGCGCCACGTCCCGACGAGGCGCGCCACGACGCGCTGTACGAGCTCGAGCTCGCGCTGCCGGCGCTGTGGAGCCGGTCGCCCGTCCCGCCCGCGTGGCAGATCGACGGGCTGCTGCGGCATCTCCTCGTCGACGTCGCGGGTTCCACGCACCGCGCGGAGATCTCGATCGACAAGCTGTTCGATCCGGGGACCCCGTTCGGCCGCCAGGGTCTCGTCGAGCTGCGCGCGTTCGAGATGCCGCCGCATCCGCGCATGCTGTCCGCACAGGCGATCCTCGTCCGCGCGCTCGTCGCGTCGTTCGCGGCGGCGCCGTACGAGCACGCGCTCGTGCGCTGGGGCCAGGAGCTGCACGACAAGTACCTGTTGCCCTACTGGATGTGGCGCGATCTCGAGGACGTGCTCGCGCATCTCGCGCGCGCCGGCGTGGCGCTGCCCGTGGACGCGTATCGACCGTTCGTCGAGCTGCGCTGCCCGCTCGTCGGCACCCTCGAGGTCGGCGACGCACGGGTCGAGGTGCGGAACGCGATCGAGCCGTGGCACGTGCTCGGCGAGGAGACCTCGGCGACCGGCACGGCGCGCTACGTGGACTCGTCGATGGAGCGGATCGAGCTGCGCAGCCACGGCCTCGATCCCGAGCGCTTTGCGGTCGCGGTCAACGGCATCGCCGCGCCGCTGCGCGCCACGCAGGGCCGCGACGTGCGCGTCGGTGGCGTGCGGTTCCGGGCATGGTGCCCGCCGCACGCGCTGCATCCGCACCTCGGGATCCACCACCCGCTGCGGATCGACGTGGTCGATACGTGGGCGCACCGCGGCGTGGCCGCGGGCGCGTACCACGTGTGGCATCCGCAGGGCCGCGGGTACGATGCCCCGCCGCTGACCCGCGTCGAGGCGGCCGCGCGGCGCGCACAGCGGTTCACCCTCGAAGGACCGATGCCATCGCCGCTGCGCCCGCTGCGGAGCGCGCCCCACGCGGAGCAGCCGTACACGCTCGATCTGCGTCTCCTCGATCGGGGCTCGCCGATGCCACGCGAGGAGGACTGGACGGAATGACCGACGACGAGCTCGACGCGACCTTCGAGGTCCACGACGAGTTGCTCGCGCGGCGCAAGGTGGAGATCTGGCTCGGCGCCGAGCCCACGTTCACGCGCGCGGAGTCGTTCGATCCGGCGTGGAACGGCGCGGCTCTCGGCGATGACAAGCTCGAGCGCGCCCATGCCCTGGCAACACGGTTCGCCGAGACCGTCCCCGGCGCGAGCGTGTCGTGCGTGATCGGCCGCCAGTACCCCGACGAGCCCGCTCCGCGGTTCGCGTTCGGCGTCCGCTGGCGCGACGACGTAGCGACGGGCGGTGACCGCACCACGCACGACGCGGCGCCGACCCCACCGCCGACGGAGATCAGCGACGATCACTGGCTGAGCGTCACGCCGGATCCGGGTGTCGTCGAGGTCAACATGGCGCCGACCTCGTCGGTGACCGCGTTCGTCGGGCAAGCGCGACGGATCTGGACCGCCGCCCGGGCCTCCGGACTCTCGCCGGTGCGCCATCGCTACAACGGCGACGTCGTCGACTCCGGTGGCGGCGGCCAGCTCACGCTCGGCGGTTCACGCCCCGACGCCAGTCCCTTCATCCGCTACCCGCACGTGCTGCCGGCGTTGATCCGCTACTTCAACAACCATCCCTCGCTGTCGTTCTGGTTCGCGAACGAGTGCGTCGGCTCGGCCTCGCAGGGCCCACGCCCCGACGAGGGCGTGCGCGAGCGCTGGGACGAGCTCGAGCTGACCCTGCGCTGGCTCGAGACGCTGGCCGATCGCGGCGAGCTCTCGCCGGAGACGCTGTGGCAGGCGCTCGGCCCCTTGCTCGTCGATTCGTCGGGCAACTCGCATCGCGCGGAGCTCAACGTCGAGAAGCTGTGGAACCCGCACATTCCGGTCCACGGCGTGCGTCACGGCAAGATGGGGGTCGTCGAGCTGCGCGCCGTGCGGATGCCGGAGCGCCCCGCGATGCTCGGCGCGTTCGCGGTGCTCGTGCGCTCGATCGTCGCGCGCCTCGTGGTCTCGCACTATCGCGAACCCCTGATCGACTGGCACGACGAGCTGCACGATCGGTTCGCGCTTCCGGCCGCGCTGTCGCGCGATCTGCGCGTCGTCC